>DASZJS010000499.1:0-8334 GCA_035947935.1 Gemmata sp.
CGCATAGCAACGAGGAAGTGCTTCTCGCAACCGTCCAGTCATGGTTTGAGACGCGGGGGGAAGCAACTTCAGTCTGAGCGACCATGCGGCCACTCATCCCCAGGAGGTTTACCAATGACCGAAGCAGAGTTCCTTGCGCTGCCGATGGAGCAACGTCGATCCATACCCATAGACGAGCTGCTCGACGTAGTCTTTCGCACGCTGGACGATATGCACGAAACGCTTGCGATCGAGGGGTTCGAGTTCGTGGGTTACGACGAGAGTGAAGCGGGTACGGTTGCAGGAGTGGACCGACCGGAAGTGTGGAAACGCGAGATCAACGGACAAGTTGAGTGGTACGAAGTGTGGGAATACCTCCCGAACTCCAATCCGATTTCATCGCGAACCTGGCTCCGCAATCGGTCGCCTTGTGACCCGCGGACGATCAGCGACTGAGGGAACGATGTGATGAAACTCCGTAGAGGGGTCGCGGCGTGACCCAAGCTAGATGCGCCGTGATCCGCCAACGGATTACACTGCGTGTGTAAATGCAGATGTTTACGGTGTTTGTGATGCGTTTCGGCAAGTCAGTTGGCCGCCTTAACCTGTGAATTTTGCAAGGTTTTCAAGGCGTTACCGTATCAAGCGTCTCACGACTCGTGCCTTATCTACCGTTCACTTCTTCTCCCGCGGCGGCGGGGCCTTCTCGTGCGAGGCGACTGCGGGGGCCGCGTCGAGCCCAATCAGTTCCTTCGCCTCCTTGTAGGCCAGCCACAGGATCAGGTCGTCGTGGCTGCCCTGATCCGCCAGCGGGTTCTTCTCGTCCTTCGGCAGCGGTTTCATAGTGGCGGCGGTGGTAGCGGCGAGTTGGCGTGCCTCGTCCCGCTTGCCCTGTCGGAAGAGACTCATGGCACGGTAAAAGCCCCCAGTGCCGGGGATGTATGGGTCTGACTCGCCCTCGGTTATCGCTGCAGCGAGCAAGGCGTCGGCTTCGGCGAAATGGTCGACGCGGTATTCCGCCATGCCCTGAGCCATCTTGAAGTAGGCCCGAAGCTGATGCTTTGCGCCAAGTTGCACGGCGGAACGGGCCAGAGCGAGCGTGGCATCCCTGCGGGACGAATTGGACAAAGAGCGAAGACTACAGGTTTTGGCGACGCGATCCGCGACAAGGGGATCTTGCGTACCCGCAGCGAATGCGAGGGCCCGACGACAGGTATCGAAGAAGTCCTGGTCCTGACCGAACCAGGCTTGCCGCGCTGCCGCCGCCAGGTAGGCTTGGGCGAGGTTCTCCATGTGGTCTAGCGTGACTCGATGATTGGGGCCGAGGGCGGCTATCCAGTACTTCAGCGTTTGCTCTAAAAGCGGCAGGGCAAGGTCCAGCTTCCCCTCACTCTGATACGCCGAGGCGAGGTAGTTCATGCTTCTGATTGTTTCATAGTTTTCGGGGCCGAGCTTGGCCTTCCGGAGCTTCAGCGATTCCTCGAAGAGCGGTAGGGCCAGATCCGGCTTCCCGGCTCCATGATATGTCCAGGCGAGGTTCAACATGCTCCTGAGCGTGTCGGGATCATCGGGGCCGAGCTTCACTTTCATGAGCTTCAGTGTCTCCTCGAAGAGCGACAGGGCAAGGTCCAACTTCCCGGCATCCCGATATGAGGTAGCGAGGTTATTCATACACGTGAGGGTATCCCGATGTTCGGGGCCGACCTTGGCTTTACACAAGGTTAGCTTCTCCACGGAGAGCGGCACAGCCAAGTCCGCCTTCCCCGCCGCCCGATACGCGTTGGCGAGGTTGTCCATGGCGTTAAGGGAGTCGGAATGTTCGGGGCCGAGCTTCGCTTTCCTGATTTTGAGTGTCTCCTCAGCGAGAGGCACTGCCAATTCGGGCTTGCCAGCAAGCTGGTAGGCTAACGCTAGGCCGTACATAGTGGCGAGCGTATCGGGATGCTCGGGGCCAAGGTTGGCTTTCCTGAGCTTGAGGGTTTCTTCAAAAAGCGGCACGGCCAGATCGGCCTTGCCAGCATAGTGATAGGCCGCCGCGAGGTTGTTCATGCTGGCGAACGTATCCGGATGTTCAGAACCGAGCTTGGCTTTGTGGAGCTTGAGCGTCTCCTCGAAGAGCGGTAGGGCCAATTGGCGCGCGGCCTGGATATTTGTGTCCGCTTGCGCCAGCAGCTTGTTCTGTAGGAAGTCCCGCACCGATTGAGCGATCTTCTTCTCCTCTTCAGCTTTCTCTCGTTGCTCGGACTCCGCCTGGCGTGCCTGTTCCTTCGCGATCGCCTCGTCCCGCGCGATTTGTCCCTGCCGCATGGCTTCGACCAGCCCCCATGTCGTCCCGGCTATTCCCGCAAGGAGCGCGACGAGCACCAGGCTCGCCGCGATCACCTGTCCCTGGTTCCGACGTATAAACTTCTTCAACTGGTACGCGGTGCCCGGCGGATGGGCCAGAACCGCTTCCCCCGCCAGATAGCGCAGCACATCCGCTGCGAACCCGTTGGCCGTCTCATATCGCCGCGCCCGGTCCTTCTCCAGGGCCTTCATCACCAGCCAGTCCAGCTCGCCTTTCATCAGCCGGGAAAGCCTCGCCGGCTCGGTCCCCCGATTGGCGGCTACGTTTGGCAGCGTGTCGATGGTGGACAGCTTGGAGCTCGGCCGCGGAGCTTCCACTTCCCGAACGATACGTAGAACCTCCAACAGTGCTGCCTTGCCCAGGCTCTTCTTGTCCACTGGCGTCGTGCCGGTCAACAATTCGTACAGCAGCACGCCAAGGGAGTACACGTCCGAGCGGGTGTCGATGTCGAGGTTGTTGAGGCTCGCCTGCTCCGGGCTCATGTACTCCGGGGTGCCGACCACCGCCCCGAATCCGGTCATCAGCGTCTTGTCGGTGAGCGACTGACCGGCCGCCTTGGCCACCCCGAAGTCGATCACCTTGGGGACCGGCCGGTCGTCGTACAGCGCGACCAGAACGTTGTTGGGCTTGATGTCCCGGTGGATGACGCCCTTCTGGTGGGCGTGCTGGATCGCGGCACACACCGGGACGAACAGTGCCAGGCGCTGACGCGGGGTAAGCTTCCGCTCGTCGCAGTATTGCGTGATGGGGACGCCTTTCACCAGTTCCATGACGAAGAACGGCCGGCCGGATTCCGTCGTCCCCGCATCCAGTACGCGGGCGATGTTGGGGTGGTCCATCATCGCCAGTGCCTGCCGTTCGGCCTCGAACCGCGTCAGCACCGCCTTCGAGTCCATGCCGGCCTTGATGACCTTCACCGCGACAGCACGCTTGACCGGTTCGGTCTGTTGAGCTAGATACACCGCGCCCATGCCGCCCTCACCAATCTCCTCCACCAGTTTGTACTTGCCAGCCAGGATCGCTCCGATGTGTTCGGCCTGCCCTGGTTGATCGGTGGTCGCGTCCTCTGGGTCTGCCTTGGGTCCATCGGCGGTCACAGTGTCCGGGTCGGCCCCAGGCCCATCAGCAAGGTAGGATGCGGTACCCTTATTCGCCATGGCCCGCTCGTTCGCTGCGAGCAAGGCGTACACACGGGCGAGCAACGCGACGTCTGAGCCGCAGCGCTCGGCGAGCAATGCCGCGCGGGCGGCGGGATCGTCGATCGTTGCTGCTGCGAGGAACAGCGACTTCACAGCGACGGGGTCGATGGGCATGGCGAGTCCTCAAGGGTTCACCTTTTACATGCGCTCTTCGACGTGAAATCGTCTCACGGATTTTCGTCGAGGGCATCTTGCAGCCAGGCGCGGGCGTAGGTCCAGTTTCGATAAGCGGTTGCGCGGGAGACTCCCAGAGCAATCGCCGCCTCTTCGATTGGCAGCCCGGTGAAGAGATGCAGTTTCGTCAATTCCGCCGCCGATGGGTCTTCCGCCGCCAGCCGGGTGAGGGCATCATCCAGAGTGAGGAGCAGGTCGGGGTCGTTGTCGACTCGGGCGGGGATGTCGATCAGATCGACCTGGTGGCGGTTGCCGCCCCGTTTGTGACGAGCTTTGCCTCGGGCGTGATCGACCAGCACTCGCCGCATGGCCTCAGCCGCCGCCGCGAAGAAATGGCCACGGGTGTCGAACCGATCGGCACCGACCAGCCGCAGGAATGCCTCGTGGACCAACGCTGTGGCGTTCAGGGAGTGGCCAGGAGGCTCCGCGGCCGTGAAGATGGCCGCGAGTGACCGCAACTCGTCGTAGACGAGCGGGAACAGATTGGCGGCGGCTTTCCGATCTCCGGCCATAGCCGCATAAAGGAGGTGAGTCACATCGGACATTTTGACGAGTGTAACCGCCGTAGATCGGCCAGCAACTCAAAAAGTGATCGGGAAGACAGTCTCCACTACCATTAGACGCGAGCCTGGAACAGTCATCGTGCCGACGATGGCATGGTCTGGAGCAGACACCCAACACCATGACCCATCCGGGTAGCCAGTCCGACGACCCAGGACAAAGAGGGGCTTCTAACACATAGTCCTAAAACGTCTTTATTATTATTAGTATAAAATAATTTGTATGTTATTTACTTACCACCTACTTTCGGCGTCAAACCTCTCTGGTGTGACGAAACTGACGAAACCTAACCGACGGTTTCGGGACTAAGTGTAAAAACTGGATGGGTACGAGTTTCACCGGGCTTGCCCTGAACGCCGGCTACGAACTCACGCGGGTGTACTCCCATACTGTTCGATCGAGGAAATCAACTGCGTGGTTGGTCGGAATCGTCGTCTGTGCCGGGTTGCCATCGGAAGATGACTATCCGGTTATCCGTGCAGTCGCCCGGCAGTGTGGGTTCCGGGTGGCTTGATTTGTCCATGCCGACAATACTCCCCAACAATAAATCCCATTCAAGTAATGGGGTCGGCAGAAAAAACGGCCCACAGGATTATTTGGCCATTGGGAGTGGAGTGACTGGGATGACAAGACGTCTGAAGCGCAGGCTGCTCGGAGTGGTGCTTGTCGTCGCGCTGGTCGTCGTGGCTTTGGTAGGCCGCCCGATCTTCTATGTCGCAAGGGCAGTCTGGCGCGACCGAGACGGTATAGCGGCGTTGCCCCCAGGAGAACAGGACGATGCTGGCCGTCTCAATCGGGCTAAGGTGGCTGAGGTATGGGATATCCCAACCGACCCGGTCGCAGCCGAGAATCAGCTACGGTCGCTGTTGCAACGGGCAAGAGCGGAGAAACTACCGGTTGCAATTGCGGGTGCCAGGCACAGCATGGGCGGCCACACCATCGCTCCGGATGGAGTCGCCATCCAGATGCTCGGGTTCCACCATATGGATCTCGACGAAACATCCGAGATACTGACCGTCGGATCTGGGTCTTTGTGGTCCGACGTTTTGCCCTATCTCGACGCTCGCGGCCGATCAGTGGCTGTGATGCAGTCTAACAATTCATTCACCGTGGGGGGATCGTTGTCTGTGAACTGCCACGGTTGGCAGGTTGGCAAAGCTCCGTTTGTCTCGACCGTTGAATCATTCCGCTTGATGACCGCTGATGGCGAAATCCTCAATTGCAGTCGAGCCCAGAACAACGACTTATTCGCACTGGCGGCTGGGGGTTATGGGCTGTTCGGTGTGATCCTGGACGTTCGACTCCGTGTTGTACCCAACGAGCGGTACCGGGTCGAACGAGCAGTCTTCCCAGCAGAGAGCTACGAAGCGGAGTTCGCACAACGAGTAGAGTTGTCGCCAGATGCTGAGATGGCCTTCGGTAGGCTCTGCGTTGTACCCGGCGAAACGACTTTCCTCCGAGAAGCGATCCTTACCTCCTTTCACCGTGACCCGGCGGCGGACGGGGCGATACCACCGCTAACTCCGATCAATGATGGCGGGCTCACCCGGGCCATTTACCGCTCTTCGATTGGCAGCGATTACGGGAAGTCGTTGCGGTGGAAAGCTGAGAAGAACATAGGCACGGCAATTTTCGGCAAGTATTTCTCTCGAAATCAGATTCTCCACAATGGAGTCGATCGGCTTCGGGAACGATCTGCGGATCGCGTGGACATCCTTCACGAGTCATTCGTTCCGAAGGGGCAGGTCTCCGCCTTCCTGGATCAGTTGCGGGACATTATTCCTCGACACAACATCGACCTCTTGAATGTCACGGTTCGGACCGTTGGCCGCGATTCTGACACCGTCTTGCGTTATGCCGACAGAGACATGTTTGCCTTCGTCTTCCTGTTCAATCAGCCTCTCTCAGAGGGAGCCGATGCTAAACTGGAGGCCGCGACACGCGAGATCGTTGATGCGACCTTGGCACTTGGTGGAAGTTATTACCTGCCCTACCGACTGCACGCTACGCCCGACCAGTTCCGTCGGGCATACCCGGGGGCGGCCCTTTTCTTTGAAGGGAAGGTTAGGTTTGATCCGTCGGAGCTATTTCAGAACGGCTTCTCGAAGCGATACGGTCCCGGGTCGCGGTGACGAGATCATGAGCTCCACATCCCAAGTCTATCGCCCCTCACCTCACTGTCTCGGGCCGGATGCGTATCCGATTCCGCAGAAGCAGAATCCCACGCCTCAGTGCTTCCTTGTCCAGTCGCCCGATTCTCTCCTGGCCATCGAGCCCGAAGTAGGTGCGAATGGTTTCACGGCACCGAAAGGGCAACCGCCGCACTTCCCGCCGAACGAGTTGAATCAGTTCATTCCGGTTGGCTTCATCGCTGGGTGAAGCCGCATCAGGATCCCCCAGGACATCCACAAGGCTGGCTGCCAATCCTTCAGTGTCGACAAAGGTACCGTCCACCGTCTGGGGCGAATGCTTGATTCGATCGAGTAGCCGTTTGAAAACGGCACGGGCGACCCAACCCGTAAAAGTGCCGAACGAACCCAAGCTACTATCGAACCTGGGGAACGCTTTGAGCAGAGCGAAGAGGAGTTCCTGGTAAACGTCCTCGCGTTCGAGATCCAGCCGTCTGGCCATCCGGTTGGAAAGCTTCCTTACCCACAGGTTCCACTGGAGAAGCAGTTCCTCGAACGTCTCCCCGGATACCGCCGTGGCAATCAAACGCTCTCCTCCGTCTGTGACCTGTGGGCAGAGATGGGCTGGGGATGTGATAGAACGTGTCATTTGTAGTTTGGGACAAACTGGAGTCAGTTCGCCTTCGTCATTCAGTCGAATATATCCCTTGGCATCGGTGGCCCGAACGTATCCCGGGGCAACCCATCGCGATCAGGGCGACCCCCGGGTTCTGGCTGGGCTTCGTTTAATATCCCGTGTCCCTTCTCGCCGTACCAAACCGCCAGTGCCAACGCCAAAACCAGGTCATCGTGATCTTTCTCGCGCCACGCCGCGAACGTCTCGTTTCGGTCAGGGGTCACCTTCACCCGGAAGGTTTCGAGTTCCTTCTCCAGAACAGGGCGTAGCTCGAGCTCGCCCGCGAACCACAACCGTTTCGTCTGGAGCGGGGTCAACACTGCGGCAACCAGGTCTTTCTTGGGAACTGTACCATCGCCTTCCTTGAAACCCGCGGTGATGGTGAATGGCCGCACGCTGGCCATAATGCCGGACTTCTTCACGAAGTCCGCAACCGCCTTCCCGACACCGGTAGCATCGAGTATCAGGGTGGTTCCCCGAAGCATCGGTGTGCTGTACCACTCCTTGAGTTCCTCCACGACTTGGGGGTAGTTCGTCCCCAACTGCCATCGGTGGATATGGCGCACGTCGAAGCGGTTGAGGAAGTAACCCGCCCGCTCCGGGTCAGGTATTGTGGACCGCTCCAGAACCACGAGAGCGGAATAATCGGCAGTCTGCCCGAGATCGAGCCCCGCGACGAAGCTTGGCATGTTTCATACCCCTCAAGAATCAGGCGTTGTCAGGTTTGCTTATCTCCACGGCTTATTACCCCGCAACTGTTCCCACGAAGGCATCGGTGCATCGGGCCGCGGCAACGGTCCTTGATGCGGTGTGTAGAAACCACCACCGTTCTTTTCTCCCCACCAAACCGCCAGGGCGAGAGCTAACACAAGGTCGTCGTGATCTCTTTCCCGCCATGCCGCGAAAGTTTCATTCCGGTCAGGTGTAACCTTGGTGCGGAATGTTTCGAGTTCCCTTTCGAGCAGTGGGCGCAACTCAAGCTCGCCAGCGAACAGGAGTCTCTTGGTCTGAAGGGCAGCCTGTACCACGCCCACAAGGTCAATTTTGGGTACGGTCCCCTCGCCGGGACGGAAGCCAGCAGTGATCGTGAATGACTCCAGCCCGGCCGGGATATCTGCATTCCGAAGCATGTCCACAACTCCCTGACCAACTCCGGTACCGTCAACGATCAGTGTTGTGTTGCTCAGAACCGTTGAGGTGTACCACTTCTTCAGATCCTCGATGATGTTCGGGTATGAGGTTCTCAACTCCCAGCGATGGATATGCCTC
>DASZJS010000500.1:0-5237 GCA_035947935.1 Gemmata sp.
TGGCAAGAACGTCACGCTCACGCTGACTCATCGCGATCCGGTCCTGGTCTTGCACTGCGACAGACATGGCTCCTCCTTGGCCTGAGCAAGGAGGACATTTCTATCGAGTTAACCCCGGACATTTCTAATGTGGTTCAACACTTCAATCCGGTAATCCCACAGACAGGCTGGCCGCCTCCGAACGACTATCGCGACTGGGAACCTATGCGCAACCTGCCTGGGACGAGTTGCTTGTGGCTCTGCGCGATGAGTCGGCGGATGTGCGTGCTACATGCGCGCGAGCGATTGTGTTCGCGAACCCAAAACCACCTTCCGCAGAGGATCGAGATACTCCCTCCGCAGCTCGGGTGGCTCTGACCAATCGCGACTTCCGCGTGCGGGCTGCTGCCGCGGCGATTCTACTTCAGTTTCGCGTCGCTTCTCCAGAAGAGGTTCTGCCTGCGCTCATCGAGGGACTGGTGCAAGGGGACGATCAAACTGCCTTGGTTGCCCTGGCGGGATTGACCCTCCTGGGTCCGGACGCTGCACCCGCTTGCCATGCGCTGAGGGACGCGTTTTTTATGCGACCGGCAATCATGAGTGGTGGCTTCGCTATCTTTCAGGCCATCGGCGCACCCGCCGTACCCATGCTTATCGAGATTCTTGAAAGGGGAGACTTTGGCAGACTGGACTTTGGCGTGAAGCTCCTTGCGATCAATACGCTTGGGAATATCGGTGAGCCAGCCAGGGCAGCATTGCATGCCCTTCGCAAACTCGCCTTACAGGATCCCAAAGTGAAGGGCAGTGTCGCCAGGACCATCCGAAAACTCGGTGGCGATATCGGATGACTTCGTGAACTTCTCTCTGCCTTTCTTCCTTCTTAGGTTATCTTCCAACCTTTCCAGTGGTTGTCGTTTCTCATCTCATCGGAGTTAGGGATGGCGCGTTCACTTGTGGGGCAGGTGGCTTTCATCACGGGGGCATCGAGTGGAATCGGCTGGGAACTGGCAAGGCAACTGGCGGTAGCGGGGTGCAAGGTTGGGCTGGTTGCTCGCCGCGAAGCTCCGCTTCGCGAACTTCAGACACTCATCGCTTCAAAGGGTGGCAAGGCCGCGATTGCAATCGCGGATGTAGGGCAGCGCGAGCAAGTGGAAGCCACGTTCCAGACCATTCGCGAGCAACTCGGCTCAATCGATCTCGTCATTGCCAACGCGGGTGTTGGAAAGCCAACGCTTCTCGATCCGGTAAATATCGCGGATGTGGAGGACATGATCCGCATCAACCTGATGGGTACGATCTACACGCTCTCGGCTGCCCTGCCCGAAATGCTTGCCCGAAAAACCGGCCACCTTGTCGCAATTTCCAGCTTGGCTGGATACCGCGCCCTTCCGGGTGAGTCTGCCTATTGTGCCAGCAAGGCAGCGGTGAATGCGTATCTGGATGGCCTGCGCATTCACCTGCGCGGTACGGGGGTGCAAGTTACCACGGTCTGTCCGGGGTTCGTCAAAACGCCGATGACTGCTATGAACACGTTTCACATGCCCGGCTTGCTCGAAGCCGATGTCGCAGCCCGGCGGATTATCCGAGCAATCCAGGCGAGCACAAAGGTGTACAACTTCCCTTGGCGACTGCACCTGATGGTGAAGCTCAGCCGCTGGCTTCCCGACCGGCTCATGAACTGGGTGATGGGCGATTATAACGAAGAGGCAACGAAGAGCCACAGTTGAGGGAAATCGCAAGTCGATTGGGTGTGTCTAATTGTTCTGGCAGGCGTTGCTTGGAACGCCTGCGGCACAAAGATACCGGCACGTCCGTAATGCAATCTCATGCAGTGATCCCCGCTTTGATTCTCAATGGCTACGCTGCCCAGGCTTCCGAATCGAACGGCACCACAGCCGTTGAAGGTGGATTCGGTTCCTCAACTGCCCACGGGAGTTCGCCGATTGGCAGGTCAGGGGGTTCGGGGAGTTCAACCTCAAACAGCATGGTTGCCAATCGCTCGACCTCGTTGCGGAGAGCTGTCAATTCGATGGATGAGGATGGGGGCTTCGTAGCGGAAATCGCTCCCCCGTTAGTCAGTTCCTCAAGGGTCGTACCCTTCTTTTGCAGGTTTGCCGTCTCCTGGTTGTTTACTGCGGCTTCTCGCTTCGTCACATCCATCAACAGTGCATGGAGCTCGCGGTATCGCTCATCGATCGTCGCACGCTCAACGGTTGTCTCGGCTCTCCGGCGATCGATCTCCCGGGCCTTCTGGTCGAATACCCATTCCCACCGCTTTCGGAGGACCGCGAGCCGTCGAATGGCCCGATCCGACCCACTATCCTGCACCGCCTTTGTTACTAGTTCCTCCGCGGCGAGGGCACGGGCCGCGTGTCGGCTCAACTCACCGAGGAGTTCGTGTCGCTGGTGATCGAAATCGGCGGTGGCAGTTGTAAGTCGCTTACGATCATCGGCCCATAGTTCAAGTTCGGCCTGCAACCGTTCCCGCTCGCTCGCTCGTGCTTTTTCCCACGCTCCAAAAGTCTCTTCGAGCTCTGTTTCCCTTCGAGTAATTATTGTGATCCGGCGGTCGAGATCGGCTTCCATTTGCTCTCGTTCGGTGTGCCAGCGCATCTCGAAGGCAGTCAGTTTGGTCTGCCACGCTTCCAGCCGAAGCCGGAGTTGCCACAAGTCGTAAGCCTCATCTCGCCGACGAATATCGGCTCGGATCAGCCGTTGCTCACGGATATTGAGTTCGCGCTCTCGCTGACCGAGTTCGCGCGCGAGTTGTTCCATCTCGATCACGGTCTGTTGCTCGGCACGCTGCCACTTCGCGCGAGCTTCCGCAAGCATCGTCAGTTGCTCGGCCACGATGCGCTGACGGTCGTTGTTATCGGCAGATTCCTGTTCGAGTGAGGTTTTCAGCGATGCGACTGTCGTTATCTCGCTGGCGAAAACGTGTTCCCGCTCCAGGAGATCCTCCGAGTCGGCGGCGGTCGATAACTCACCCGGCAACTCCGTACCAAGCAACTCGGCTCGGGCACGATCGCGCCGGACTTCGAGTTCCGCGAGCGATGTCCGGGCGTTCTCGATCCGAGCCTCGAGTGAAGTGGCTTCTTCGCGGAACCCCGCCGTTTCAGCCTCGATACGAGCCCGGTTATCGGTCTGTATCTTCTCCTGACGAGCGAGTTCTGCTGCCCGGGTGTTGAGAATGGCATTCTCTTCGGAAAAGCGCCGGTTGGCCTCGATCCATTCCCCTGCCATCCGCTTTTGTTGCGTGCGAACAGCAGCCCAGGCATCCCGAAGCCGGTCCCGGGCAGCGGCAGCGTTGGAGTTGAACTCGGATCGAATCGTCTCGAAGCGGGTCATCTCGGCCGTGAACCGGTTGCGGTCGGCGTCAAGGCGCGCGGCTCGTTCCTCGAGTTGCTGCGATTCCACCCCATGCTGGTGCTTCACGCGGCGAACGAACCGCCCCGCCAGTCGCTTTGCCCGATCCCGGATGCGATTTGCTTCACGATGAGTAGCCCGGGCCTCGGCCAGCAAGCGATCCGCCTCGGCACGCTCGGCGGCGAGTTGCTCCCGCTCAGCGCGAAGAGCCGATCGGGCGTTGGAGATAGCCTGTTCCCGCTCGGTAAATTGTTCTGCTCGATTATCCGCGAGATGACTCATGCCCGCGCCTCCTGCCCAGGCGATACAACCCCTAATCTTTATCGGTCAGAGATGAGGTGAGAGTTTGGTCCGAATCGTCAGTCAGCGAGCGGGGCTCGTCTCCCCGCTCGCCTGGGTGGTTGGTCATTTGAAGCTTTTCAGCCACTCATTGAATGCTTTCTTGTGCTTTTCAATTGTCTTTGTCGGGCCGAGTAGAGTCATGGAATACAGGACTGTTCCCTCCCCCTCTTTGGCCTCGAAGATCACATACAACTGGCGATAGTCGGGCACTTTGGTAGTCTTGGCATTCGGGTCAAATGGGGGGAACTTCTTCAGATAGGTTCCCTGGATGTCCTGATAGACGGCTTCGTTCGTGCCAATTTTGATTTTCTCCGTCTTGATAACATCCTCTGCCTTTTTACCCGTGGGGAGTTCAAACTTCTTCTCCTGGCGCTCCAGGTTTGCCTGGACGGCACCACCACCACGGAGGACGAACAAAGCGAGTTCGGCATCTTCCGGATCGCCTTCGGCCTTGGGCAACTTGAACTGCATCATCCGCATCGACTTCGCTGGGAGCGGTTCTTCTTTCCAGTCCGCCGGTGTGATCGATTTCAACCCGGCCAGTTCAACCGGCGTGCCTTTTTTGTCCTCGGCAGGTGCGATGGCAGCAATGGCAGCTGTGAGGGTCGCGGCAAAGAGTAGACGCATGGAATAATATCCTCCGGTTGGAGCCAACCAGTTCCGACACCGCAGAACATTGTACGCGAGCGCAACGACACAAGAAAGGAACATGGACGATTGAGCGCGACTCTGTGGATTTTGGCGAGGTTGGGAGAGCTGGTGTCTCCGGGAATCGCTGCGACCTTGGGAGGCATTCTGGCTACGCCCTCGCATCCTTGTGCCTATAATCACAGGCGTCTCGCACAAGCAGGTACACAATGTCAGACGAACTCCGTCCCGTGTCGCTCAAGCGTGAGGGCGAGGGGCTGAAGATCGAATGGAGCGATGGTGTGACCACGTTCGTTACGTGGCGACATCTTCGCGCCAATTGCCCGTGCGCAGCGTGCATCGAAGATCGAGCCAAACCACCCGACCCTTTCCGCGTGCTGACTCCACAAGAAGCCACGGCAGGACCACCACAACCCGTGGCGATGCGTCCGGTTGGTCATTATGCCTACCAGATCACCTGGAACGATGGGCATTCCACCGGCATCTTCACGCTCGAACGCCTGCGGGAACTGGGAACGGCTTGAGTGTTCAGTGTTCAGTGAAGAGATTGAAAGCACGCTTACGTTGTCTGAAGGATTTAACTGAAAACTGAACACTGAAAACTGAAAACTATATTTATTTAGGTGACTCATGAACCCCGGAATGCCTCAGAAACTTTCGCTGCCCGGCGTGAAGCACGTCATTGCGGTTGCCAGCGGTAAAGGCGGGGTCGGGAAATCGACTGTCGCCGCGAATCTGGCAATGGCTTTGCGGATGTCTGGCAAGACTGTTGGGCTCATGGATGCCGACATTTATGGTCCATCGGTTCCCATCATGTTTGGTCTGGGATTGGTCGATCCGCAGGCCACTCCGTTCCCGCTTGAGAAATATGGAATCAAGTTGATGAGCATGGGATTCATGGT
>DASZJS010000501.1:0-3141 GCA_035947935.1 Gemmata sp.
ACAAAAGTATCGTCCAGCCCCAGATCATCCGTGGCGAAAAGGATTGTAAGGACTGGAAATGTCAGGCCCCAGATAGGACATTTCTATTGGGGACAAAACTAGGACATTTCTAATGGGGCCTGACACTCACCACCCTGAGCCTTGCTTTCACCGATGTAACGGACGAAGATTTGAAGGAACTTACACAACTCAAAGAACTCACAGACCTCTCCCTCAATGCCTGCAGGATGACCGATGCGGGTTCGAAGGAGCTCACACAACTCAAGAAGCTCACCAAACTAGATATCACCCACACCGAAGTGACGGATGCGGGTTTGAAGGAACTCGCGCTACTCAAAGAACTCACCACCCTGAGCCTCAGACAGACCAAATGACCGACATGGGTTTGAAGGAACTTGCACAACTCAAAAAGCTCGCTGTTCTTGACCTTGCCGTCACCAAAGTGACGGACGCTGGTGTAGCGGAGTTGCAAAAGGCACTCCCCCAATGCAAGATCTGGCGGAATGGGTGACATTGTTTGATCCGATTTGCCGCACTGCGATTGTCGCTTGTTAAGGCCGCGTTGCTTCGTTTCAGGTGTCGGTTCTACGTCGAAGGTGCTGCACCACAAAACCCGGGCTCGCAAGGCTCTGCGAGCGCATCCCAGGGCAATCTCAAATCTCGATTAAATTAAGACATTCCCCTTCTTTCTCCGGTGAGATTCTATAGTTTGAGGGATTACCGTTTTTCGGGATCACACCGAGGAATGACCATATGGTTGGGACGATGGCGACGGTTACCGAATCGGGGTTCGCGAAACTGGGTCTTGACAGTCGCCTCGTCGAAACGCTTACCGGACGCGGGTATGAGGAGCCAACTCCCATCCAGCGGCGAGCGATTCCACCGCTGCTCGAAGGGCGAGATCTCATCGGGCGGGCCGCAACCGGAACTGGTAAGACCGCAGCGTTCGCCCTTCCACTTCTCCACCGCATCGTAGCCATCAAAACTCGTAAAGGCCCAACCGCTCTGATCCTGGTTCCCACGAGGGAACTGGCGATGCAGGTTGCCGAATCGGTCGAGCGCTATGGCCAAACGCTCGGCCTCAAGGTGTTGCCGATCTACGGCGGTCAGGCGATGGATCAGCAGCTATCCGCGCTGGTTCGCGGAGTCGATATCATCGTTGCCACTCCTGGCCGGGCGCTCGATCACCTTCGCCGCGGTACCTTGAAGTTGGGGGCAGTCGCGGTTGTGGTGCTGGATGAGGCCGATGAGATGCTCGACATGGGGTTTGCCGAGGACATTGAGTCGCTCCTGACCGCAACGCCGAGCGGACGGCAGACCATGCTTTTCTCGGCCACCATGCCGCCCCGGATCAAGGCAATCGCCGGAAAACACCTGAAGGACGCGATCGAGATCCTGGTCGTGCCCGATGCAGCGCCAGCCGGTGTTGCGCCCAAGGTTCGCCAGGTGGCCTACCTCGTCCCCAAAGCAAAGAAGCTCGCAGCGCTCGGGCGGGTACTCGATGCGGAAGCACCAAAGGCCGCACTGATCTTCTGCCAGACGCGGTCGGAAGTCGATCAGTTGACCGAATCGCTGGCGGCTCGCGGATATCGTCCGGAGGCGCTTCACGGCGGGATGTCGCAGGACCAGCGCGACCGGGTGATGCGACTGTTCAGGTCGGGGAAGGCGGATTTGCTGGTGGCGACTGATGTGGCTGCTCGCGGATTGGATGTCGAACACCTCACCCATGTTGTCAACTTCCAGCTGCCACTTGGGACCGAGGGATACGTCCACCGGATTGGCCGCGTGGGTCGGGCCGGGCGCGAAGGCGTGGCGATCACGGTAGTCGAGCCACGCGAGCAGTCAACGCTGCGAAGCATCGAACGGGCGACCGGGCAGCGGATCGAACTGGCACGAGTGCCGACGGCCGCCGACTTGCGTGCCTGTCGCCTGGAGCGAACCAAAGCGGCGATCCGTGCGGCTATCGCCGAAGGTGAACTCGATCAGTTCCGGGAGATTATCACGTCTCTGGGTACCGAGTTTGATGCGACTGCTGTAGCTCTGGCGGCGTTCAAGCTGGCACACAGCGCAGAGGTTGGCGACACCGAGGACGGCGAGGACATCGTGGTTGCGATGCCGGAGCCAACACGCGTTGAAACGCGAGCGCGGGGAAAGAATGCACGTTCCCCTGGCCCTCGGCTGGCCCGACTCTTCATCAACGCGGGTCGGGAAGCAGGCATCACTCCGAAGGATCTGGTCGGGGCGATTGCCAACGAAGCTGGACTTCCGGGCCGCGATATTCGGGGCATCGAAATCACCGATCGCTTTTCGATAGTCGAGATTCCCGAGGATGCCGCGGAGCATGTGATCGAATCGCTGAACGGAGCCCGGTTGCGGGGACGGAGAATCAACGTCCGGCGCGACCGGCAGGATGAGGGGAATCGATAGAACGAGCGGCCCTTGCCCACATTTCCAAGAGCAAATCTTCATCCGGTCGGATGCGCTGAGCGACGATTTTGAGTCAATTGTTCGGCAATCGAATCTCGGTCATTATTTGCGTGGAGACACCCACCCACGTAGCCGCCCAATGACTGCCTATCAGACTGATTTCGACATCGTGACGCCGTTGGAGGAGGAACGGGACGCCGTTCTTGCCCGGCTGTCCGGCTAGCGGAAACTGCCTCCACCCGAGGACGATTTCCGGGTCTATTACGAGGCGGAGATGCGATCCGTCGTTGACGACCGCGGTTCGTCCTTCGTGTCGGGATCGCTGGTGGAGTGGGGAAAGCCGGGGTAAAACTCGGTAACGTAGTCATTGCCGATCCAGTCGCCGATTATGAACTCCAAAAAGGTGAGCGATAGTCAGACCAGAATCCGCTGGCAGGTCCACCGAGTCGATCAACGGCTCTTCATCACACTTCAAACACCAGCGATTTTCAGCAATTTGCCGAGTGGATGAAAATTCTCAGTCACGACTCCACTGAACCCGCTTGACGGATTGCCGAAGTTGGGGATGATGCGATAAACGATCGCCGGTTTCCCGCCACGCAAGGTGTTCGATTATGACTGCTCCACAGAAAGTCGCTCTGGTTACTGGTTCCGCCACCGGAGTTGGTCGGGCGTGTGCTATTCGGTTTGCGCAACTCGGATATGCGGTCACCG
>DASZJS010000502.1:0-4722 GCA_035947935.1 Gemmata sp.
GGGCAAGAACCCGAGTCACTTCTCTCGTGATGGTAGGGGCCAAGACAAGGTCAAGGACATCAAGGATGAGGACTTGAAGCACTTCCCGGTGGAGAATGTGTCGTGGGACGACTGCCAGGAGTTCATCAAGAAGTTGAACGACCAGGAGAAGGGGAAGGGGTGGGTGTACCGCTTGCCGAGTGAGGCGGAATGGGAATACGCGTGCCGGGGCGGGGCCACGTCGGAGGAGGAGTGTTCGTACCACTTCTACTTTGCGAAGCCGACCAACGACCTGTCCTCGAAGGAAGCGAACTTCAACGGCAGTTTGCCGATCGGGGAGGATAAGGATCCGTACCTGGAACGGACGACCAAGGTGGGTTCGTATGCGTCGAACAAGCTGGGCTTGTACGACATGCATGGCAATGTGTGGCAGTGGTGCGTGGACCTGGCCGATGCGAAAGGGACGGAGGTGGGGGCCTCGCTCCGGGTGTCCCGGGGCGGTAGCTGGGGCACTCGCGGCACGGGCTGCCTGGCCGCGTCCCGCCGCTCGTTCGAGCCGTCGACCCGGGCCCTCTCCATCGGCTTGCGTCTTGCCCGAGTTCAGTCGGCATCGGCGGGCAAGTAAAGTCGGCGCAGCCGGGCCGTCCGTCATTGTGATGTCTCATTCCTGAGCGTGCGAAGTATACATTGCGTCGATCGCCGATGGATTTGGTTGGCGAGTGGAAGAGTGTAAGCTCACAGCTCGACCTACACGAAAGACCCAATCAGTTTTTGGATACAAGAACGCGAATGAGCTTCGGACTTCGACCCTGGATGATGGAGACTTCGAGTCGCCGCTTCAGGGCCCCGGTGATGGGATTTCCTTTGCTCAAAAGTAGAACGCCCACATCGCTGTAGAGATCCTCTGCCAGTACCATCCCGGGTCCAAGATCCAAAATGGTAACCTCCCGGATTTCAACGGCCGATTCACGTCGAACCATCATGGCCAGGGCAGTAAGAATGTCCGGGTCGTATTCGCCCGTGCGAGATTCCAGGTGTGTCACTGCTTGTGAGCGAGGTACACCGCGAGCGAGAAGGGCATCGAAATCGAGAACAATCTTTAGCAACCGTGCGCCGAGGGGAATTTCCTTCCCGCACTTCTCCAGCGACGGGCGACTGGGTGCAAGAAACGGTTTATCCTGATAGGCGATGATCTGAACCACTTGATCGAGTCGAGGTATCGGCTTGAGAAGATCGCGCGCAACCCCAGGATGCGTTTCCATCTGTCTGCGTTCCTCGGGGCGCAATTCCGCGCCACGATTTGCCGTAGCCAACACAGCCTCGGGAAGTGCGATGCACCCGAGTTGCGAGAGAACCGCCGCGACATCCACCTCCCAACCTTTGGCACCTTCAATCACTTCACTGAGATCCCGGATCAGTTGCTGCGCTCGGAGAGCACGGCCGAAAGCTGTCGGGTTTGCTAGCGCAAGCACTTCCCCGAGAACCTGGAGACTCCCCCGGAGTGTCTTGTCGAGTAATTCCCGTTCAGCAGTGACCAGTCGATACTGCGCGATGGCCGCATCCAGAGCCCCACAAAGAGTATCTTGGGGACAGGGTTTGGTCAGGAAACGAAACAGCCTTCCCTGGTTGACCGCTTCCATCGCGTGTTGGATATCCGCGTATCCCGTGAGGAGAATCCGGACGCTTTCGGGATAGCGTTCACTCGCCCGTGCGAGGAATTGAACTCCATCGAGACCCGCCATTCGCAGGTCGGAGACTATGACTGCGAACGGTCCTCGTCCGGCAAGTGCAGCAAGGCCGGCTTCGCCGCTGGTAGCGGTTTCGACAGTGTATCTTTTGCGCAATTGACGTTCGTGCGCTGCGAGGACGTTCGGCTCATCGTCCACGAAGAGGATCTTTTCGTTCATCGAAGGTTCCTCTGTGCGATCGAAGGCCACTCTCCTCCGCTCGCCTTAGCGAGCGGCAGGACTTGTTTCGCTGTAGGACGGCCTTCCCAGTCCGTCACGACGGCCTGGGAAGGCCGTCCTACAGGTATGCTTTTTCCTGCCGCTCGCCTTCATGCTTCCTTTCTTTGCATGCGGCAGTTTTTACTTCGGAGCTAATTCGGCCCACTTTTCAACCCGATCGGTAAGTTTGAGTCGATCCAGGTATCCGGTGTCGAGAACAGCACCCTCTTCCGTTCCCAGAAGCGCCTCGGCAACGTGAACCGCAACGAGCGGAGTGAAACCTTCTCCAGGGCATTGTGAGGGCGAGTGATGCCATGCCACAGCCTCGACAATGGGATCGGGAAGTCCCCACAACCCCAAGAGGTAGGCTCCCACCTCGGCGTGCGTTGCTCCGAACACACGCATTTCTGCATCTACGAGCGCCAGTCCTTCATTACGGGTCAGTTGGAGTACCTCCTTGTATGAGTCAGGCAGTTGACTCGCCAATGTCAACTGACCGACATCGTGGAGCAACCCTCCCAGGGTCGCATCCGTCACACGATCGCCACCCCCTTCTGCCTTGGCAATTCGACCGGCGAGTTCGCCGGTTTGACGGCTATGATTCCAGAGCGAATCGATCGAGAAGGGACGAAGTGCTACCGGATCGTAGCGGTTGAAGACATTGACTGCCAAGAGCGTCGCCCGGGTCATCTCGATGCCAAGAACGTGTATCGCTTTTGTTGGAGAGTTGACTGGCTGGCGCAGTCCGAAGAGAGCGGAGTTTGCCATCTGCATCAACTTCGTCACCAGTCCGACGTCTTCGCTCACCAGCACGGCAACATCTGCCAGGGACACATCCGGCTTCTCGAGTTCTCCAAGAACCTTCGCATAAAGGTCGGGAAGGGCCGGTAAACCACCGAGATGGCCCACGACTGAGATCAGAGATGGACTCGCCAGGAGATCCCGCAGGGAATGCGTCCGCCGGAGGACATTCCGTAGTCCGTCCCCATCGAAGGGCTTGGCGAGGATTCTGTGGGCCAAAGGAATCAATCGCAGCACCGCACCGCGAGCGCATTGCCCCGTGAGGACGATGCGGACTGTCTGGGGATGAATCTCCCGCACTTTTTCGAGGAGTTCATCACCATCCATTCCCGGCATCCGCATATCAGTAACGATGACATCCACAGGGTTCGCGGCCATGAGCACGAGTGCTTCCCCACCGCCTCGAACGAACTGCATGTCCCACTCTGTCCGGAGCGGGCGCAGCATTCGTTGGAGCGCCTCCAGGATGTTTGGCTCATCGTCCACGAACATGACACTCCGCATCATACTGGTAGCTCCCGTGGTGCGGGTGGTGCCACCCGCTGGGTGGTGCCCAACGCGATACATCCCGAATGACTCAAACGAAGTCCATTGATGGGAAGGCGGACGATGAACGTCGTCCCGCGCCCAACCTGAGACTCGAATGTAATCCCTCCGTTGTGTCTGGTGACGACAACAGCGTGGGCGATTGCCAACCCCTGACCCGTCCCCTGTCCCACAGGTTTAGTGGTGAAGAACGGATCGAAGACACGTCGACGGATTGACTCCGGGATGCCGCAGCCCGAATCCGTTACCCGCACTTCCACTGCGCCACCGATCCGGCGGGTGGAGAGAGTTATCGAACCTTTGTTGTCGTGGGCATTTCCCACTGCCTGAATCGCATGGACCGCATTCATCAAGAGATTCAGGAAAACCTGATTCAATTCCCCGGGCAGACCCAATACCGTCGGGAGATCGGGAGCGAGATCGGTCACGACTTCCGCGAGATACTTCCATTCGTTCCGAGCTACGGTGACCACGTTCTGGATCGCACGATTCAAATCGACCGCGGTTTTCTCATCGGTCCCGGGGTGTGCGAACTCCTTCATCGCCTTGACGATCCGAGCGACATGCCGAACACCTTCGAGCGTTTGATCGATTGCACGCGGAACTTCATCCACGAGGTAAGCCAGATCGGCTCCCTCAGCCGCCTTTTCTGCGTCTGCTGCTCCGGCCGGGTTTTTCGCTGCGATCCGGTAGAGTGCGAGCACCTGACTCAGATCCTGGAATGCTGTGCCCAGAAAGTTTGTATTGTCTCCGATGTACTGGATCGGCGTGTTGATTTCGTGCGCGATTCCTGCTGCCAGTTGCCCGATTGACTCCAGTTTCTGCGCCTGTTTGAGTTGCTCTTCCAGCAGTTTTTGCTCGGTCACATCAAGGGCGAGAAGCAACCATGCGGCCCGACCGCCGAATTCAATCGGGTGGGCAGCGACTTCAACCTGGAGAACCTCGCCGGAGGCCAGTCGATGCCGCGATAATCGATCGCTCTCACCGGGGTTCGGCCGCCAGTGCCCATCTTCTTCCCGTGCGACGATGTCCTTGACCGTCATCCCCAGAAATTGCTCGCGCGAATACCCATAATGCCAGACAGCGACATCGTTTACTGCGAGAAAATGGAAGCTCTCAGCGTCGTAGACCCACATCGGGTGTGGGTTCGCTTCAAACAATTGACGGTATCGTTCCTCACTTACCCGCAAGGCGGCCTCTGCTCGTTTCCGCTCGGCAATTTCCCTTTCGAGCTCAGCCGGACTACGAAGGGTAAGAACCCGCGGCGTCATCCTCAGAAGCGCGAAGACAACGCACCAGGAAACCACTGCCGTAAATAGCTTGAGAAAGGCAGCCAGACGATAAGCTGGCCACCAGAACATGACGGCATCCAGGAGATGCGTGGTGCCTGAAGCCAGAACAAACGTCCCGAACAGGATGAAACCCACACGAAAAGGGACATCCTTGCGGC
>DASZJS010000503.1:0-5750 GCA_035947935.1 Gemmata sp.
GTCGGCAATGTGGCCTTGTTCCAGGGGTCGTTCAATGTGCCGCCGGGTAGATACTACCTCCGCATGATCCATGAAGGAGGAGCCTGGAAAGTGGACTGGTTGTCCCTATCCTCGGCCGAGATTCAGGGCGCACCCATCAACAGTTCAAAGGCCGATACCGTTTGTCAGGAATTCGCCGTGGCCGCGGTGATGGGATTGCTGATGGACAAGGACGCCGTTCAGAAGGAAGATCGCGCGGTGGTTCTTGCGGCAGGATTGACTCCAGCACTCAAAAAGAAGTGGGCAGAACCACTCCCTTCAGACAAGACGCAGGGTTTCGACTACAACCGCGGCTTTCTGATGCAGAAAGCCGGTGAGTTCAGCGTAGGGGTTGAGTCGTTCACTTATACCCAGCAAGGCAACACACCTGTTTTCCGGGTCGAGGTTACCCGTAGTGGCGGAGCAAAGGCTGCGTACCTTGTGAAACTGGTCAAGGGGGACAGCCCAGGTCAATGGCTTGTGGATGATGTCGCAGCACAGTGATCGGTGAGCGCGGAACTCGGAACTGAAGAAACGAGAATACACGGAATGTCGTTTCTCCTTTTTGCACTCCGAGTTCCGGGTTCCGCCCTTAACGCTGCTCTCGCCGGGTGCCATTTGTGCTTGTAAGGTAGAACTCCGGTTGCCCCCGACGGAATGAAGACAGAAGGATGAAAGAAGACCTTCTGTTGCTTTCGTTCATACCTCATCCTTTCTGAACACTGCCCGGAAACACATCATGAGCATATTGGTCGATTCCAACACCAAAGTGATCTGCCAGGGGATTACGGGTAAGTCCGGCACCTTCCATACTGATCAGTGCCTGCTTTATGGGTCGAAGTTCGTCGGTGGTGTCACCCCCGGTCGTGGTGGATCGACCTGGGAAGGCCCGCAGTCGAAGAAACAACTACCGGTGTTCAACACCGTTGCCGAATCGGTTCGGGCAACCGGGGCGAACGCAAGCATGGTCTTCGTCCCGCCGCCTGGAGCCGCGGATGCGATCATGGAAGCCGCGGATGCGGGAATCCAACTCATCATCGCCATCACTGAAGGCATCCCCGTCCTCGATATGGCCCGCGCCAAGCGATACCTCAAGACAAAGCCAGGCGTTCGGCTTGTTGGCCCAAACTGCCCGGGTGTCATTACGCCCGGACAGTGCAAGATCGGCATTATGCCGGGCTATATCCACAAGCCATGCGAAGCCGGAAAGCCCGGAATCGGCGTGATCAGTCGTTCGGGCACTCTCACGTATGAGGCGGTTTTTCAACTTTCATCGCTTGGCTATTCGCAATCGACATGCGTTGGAATTGGCGGCGATCCGATCATCGGCACCAACCAGATCGAGCTGTTGGAATTATTTCAGAACGATCCTGGAACGGAAGCCATTTTGCTTATTGGGGAGATTGGTGGGAACGCCGAGGAATTGGCGGCGGACTATGTGGCAAAGCGTGTGACCAAACCTGTCGCGGCGTTCATCGCGGGGCAGACGGCTCCAGCCGGCCGGCGAATGGGCCATGCGGGTGCGATCATCTCTGGTGGCAGCGGCAGCGCAGGCGATAAGATTGCCGCACTCAAGAAAGCCGGTTTGGAAGTCGCTCCGACGCCAGCGGACCTGGGCTCGGCAGTCCAGAAAGCCATCGCCGCGAAGAAGAAGGGATGAGGGATGAATAAAACCTGTTCATCCTCTCGGGGTGAGCTTTTCAATTTCTTCAGCGAATGTTGGCCATTTTGTTGTGAGTTCCGCTCGTTTCCCACTCCGATAATCGGCGTAGTCGAATCCCGGCGCAACGGTGCAACCGAGGAGAGCGAAACCGCTGTCCCCAAGCAACCGCGTGCCCTGCCATACGCCTGCCGGAACGACAAATTGAGGAACCTGTCCCGCGACGATATCCGAACCAAGAATCACTTCCTTGCCACTGCCATCCGGCCAGAGTTGCAGCATCCGTACTGGCGATCCGAGATAAAAGTGGAACACCTCATCACCGGGCAATACGTGCAGTTCTGAGACGTGGCCCGGCTTGAGAAGGTAGTAAATGGCGGTCGATACACTCCGCGGCCCACCATGCGCAGGCAACATGGTCTGCGGGAGTGTGTCGGTCGATCGATATGTCTCGCGGAAGAACCCACCCTCGACCGGATGCGGTTGCAATGCCAGTAGGCGGATCACATCATCGGCGGTCATGTGGCGCTCTTCGGTTTCAGTAACACAGCGCTGGGGAGTATGTCTATCAGGGGTGGAACTTCCCGGCCATCATTGAACTGAAGCGATTCCGCAGCTCGTTGCACCGCCTTTTTCACTTGATCGAAACGGCATTCTTCTTGACGTAATCTTCCACGGTTGAGCGGCTCGAACCTCCGTCGATGTAATGGAACGCCTCGGCGTACTGGACGCCGTGTTTTTGGCCCAGAGTACGGCGACGGGCGAGGATGAACTCTTTGATGTAGTTACGATCGGCAGCGACGTCGTCGTTGCCGAGAAGTGCGAGTCTTTGACCGCGCTTGGCCAGTTCGGCACGGAGCCGCGAGCCGAGATTTCCCGCCGGCCCTTTGGCCCGGTTCGCGCGGTTGGCATCGATCATCTGCTCGACCACTCCGCTCACATCCACGATGCGATTAACCTCCGGCCGCCGAGCGTAGTAATACTTCTCCTGAACGGTGTGCGGCACGAGTCCAGCAGCAAACTGTTCCGGATAATCGTGTGCGCGGCCCGCCATCCAGCAGGCGGCTTCCACGCCGCGTGCGGTCTGAGCGTGATCGGGATTCTCTTCGTCGTGCCCCCAGGGATCCCAGCACACCACCGTATCAACTTTGAGCAAGCGGATCAGGAAGATGAGCCGGCACTGCAATTCGTTGAGCGAAACATCCGCCATGCGGTGATTGGAATAGTTCAGATCGAAGACCTTTTTCAAACCGAGCACACGGGCCACTTCGGCGTTATCGCGTTCGTTGCCGAGTACGTGGTCGCCGATGCTGCCGGGAGTCCCGAGACCCGGAGCATCCCCCATATCGTCGTTGGTTGCTCGCAGAAGGTAGCCGGTGTATCCCTCCTTGACGAGCTTGGCAACCGTTCCTCCCGCCATGAGTGGGATATCGTCGGAGTGGGCCTGAACCGCCAGCAATACCTTGCCCTTGTGGGGTGTCCCTTCCGCTGCGCGTTCGATGAAGACATCGCGCGGCGTCTCTTCCACCTCGGAATCTTGTGCATACAGGACGGCTGAACATGAGCAGGTAAGCGTGGCCGTCAGGACATCGCGACGGTTGGGGAAGAGACCGCGGGGTTCCATGCTTGTTCTCCTTGGTGGTGGGGTCAATGGAGCCTTTGCCTTAGCCTTGAATATCCATTGTGCCGGGTGGTGCTACCAGAAAAACATCTGGCTTTTTCTTCCCGGTACTGCCAGGTGATCCGTGGAGTGTGTAGACGAATGGATGGTGGCGAGAAAGGAATCGGAACAGGCGAGCCAGCCGTTCCGGAGTTTGGGTTTTCTCAAGTCAGTGGGCCAGAAGAACAGTTAGGTCTGTCGGGGCAGCCAGTATGAATCGAGTGCCGCTCGAATTAAAGGTGATGTAAACGAATCGTCGGGATCGAGACGAAGGAGTAGGAACTGACGAACAGCTTCGCGTTGAGTTTCAGAGAGCATCTCGAAGCGAGATGTTGCGCCATTTCCCAGGTATGTAAGATGAAATAGGATGTCCTGCGTCATCGTTCCTTCAAGATCCGTCAGGAGATAAGCAGGAAGATGGAAGCGCATGCCTTCAGCATCGAAGAAAGAGAGGCTGCTGTGACAAGCGATGAGTGAATCGACGCGGAGGCGTGTCCAATCCTGCTTCTCATCTTTCGAGCGATAGTCCTTCAGGGTCTCATCATCGGCGTAGTCGTCGAGACCTTGCCCTTGGAGGAGGCCAACTCCTTCCCCCAAGGTAACACCTCGAAATGCGGCGATAATAAGATCCGCGACTCGTCGCTCTTCGGACGTCATGGATTCTTCTGCCCAATCAAAAAATGATTCTGCAAGACTTCGTAGGATAGCAAGTCCAATGTCTGTGCCTCTCTACGGATGAGGAACAGGGACGCCCACAGCTCCCGCCCTTCCAAACCGTCTCCCCACCCACGCTGCAATCTTCTTGAACCGCGAACTGAAATCGTCCCATAGCGAATACGCAACGGGAGTCACCAGGAGTGACAAAAGCAGAGAGAGAAGTTGCCCACCGAGAATCACCTTCGCCATGCTCGCCCGCGCGGCCGCACCAGGACCGCGGCCTGTGGCAATCGGAATCATCGCCGCAACGAGCATGATGGTTGTCATCAGGATCGGTCGGAAACGAGCGGCATTCGCCTGGAGAATCGCCTCATCGCGCGGAAGTCCCTTCGCTCGCAGCACGTTGGTATAATCCACTTGTAGAATGCCGTTCTTCTTCACGATCCCGAACAGCATGAACAGACCAATCGTGGCATAGATATCGAGGGGAGTTTGCAGTATGAGGAGCGAGATCAAGGCAAACGGAAGCGTGAGCGGCACAGCCAGCAAAATCGTGATTGGGTGAACGAGGCTCTCGAACTGAGCAGCCAGGATCATGTACATGAAAATGAAGGCGAGAAAGAACGCCATCACGAAGTTCGAGTTGGAATCGGCCATCATCTTCGCTTCGCCCAGGAACTCGTACTGGTATTCCGGTGGCAGATCGAGCGACTTGACATAGGACTCCACATCCGGCATGGCATCGCCGAGAGCAACGCCTGGAGCGAGGTTGCATCGCACCCCAATTTGCCGCTGCCGGTTGTAGCGTTCAACGGTTGCCGGTCCCCGTTCATCCGCAACAGTGGCCAGAGTTCGCAACTCCACCAATCGACCGCTGGTTGTGGGCACGGTGAGTTCATCCACCGCTGAAGGTCGGTCCCGGCTACGCAGATCGGCACGAAGCCAGACATCGAACTGATCGTTCCCTTCCTTGTATTTGGTTACGGGTTCCCCACCGACAAGCACGAGCAAGGCGGTTGCTATTCCCCGCACATCCACACCCTGATCGGCAGCGCGGTCGCGGTCCACCCGCACCTGAAGTTCCGGGCTTCTGCTCGCCGCGTTCGTATCCACATCCGTAAACTTGCCGTTCGCCTTCATCAACTTGACGACTCTGCGCGCGTATTCCTCCAGTTTCTGGCCATCCGGCCCGCGCAGGCTGAGGTCGAGCTGGGCATTCTTGAACGCGCTGGAACTGAATAGTTTCACTTCCTGAACGGCCGAGCGAATATCCGGATAGTCTTCGAGGATCTTCCGGGCATCATCCATTGCGACTCGCTGGTGGAAATCGCGCTCCCGCAGGTCGGTCATTCGACAGTAGATCGTGACCTGTGCCACATCGCCCTGCCCCTTGGGTGCCTTGCCATCGGTGGGGCCGATTGTTGTGAAGACGTTGGTGACGCCCCGTATTTCCTTGAGCCGGCCTTCCAGTTCCGCACATCGCGCATCGGCCTCGGCCAGCGTCGTACCTTCTTTCAAGGTGAGCGCAACTTCAAACTCGCTCTGATCGTCCTTGGGAACGAAGTCAGTCCCAACCAGAACGAACAACACGGGCGTACTGAGAAACGTCAGCAGAGTTGCGAGCATAATCACCCAGCGATGTCGGAGCGACCACCTCAGGATGCCGACATAGCGACGAGTGAGGAAGCCGGTTGTATGCTTACTGTGGCCCTCACCCCCCAACCCCCTCTCCCCGGGGGAGAGGGGGAGTAAATC
>DASZJS010000504.1:0-3884 GCA_035947935.1 Gemmata sp.
CCAGCCGAGTTCGCTCTCCACTCGCCACTAACCCGGAATATCACCAGTCGAGTATTCCGGACCGTTCCGGGCCGTAAAGCGTGTTCCGGAGGGTTTGTCGTTCCTTCTTGAGTCGTTCCGCAGTCCGTTTCAGGTGTTCCCGGGTATCCTCGGGGCTGAGTGGTTGCGGCGTGCTGCTGTCCTGAAGCGGTTGCAGGTTGGGGGAATGTCCGGAGTCTGTGGTGGGGTTGGGCTTTGCTCCCATGTTTTGCATCATGTTCTGCTGGTTAACTGACTTCATGTTGTTTGCACCGTTGTTTCCATCGCCGGTTTCGGGCGTGCCGGGTTGCTGATCGTTGCCGGAGGGTTTGGGTGGTGGATTATTTTGAAAATCTTCCGGCGGTGGGTTTTCGTTCGGTGTATCCGGCTTCGAGGTCGATTTTCGGGCCTCGTTCCAGAGGATTTTGGCGAGTTCAAGATTGTGTCGTGCATCCGCCTTGAGCGGCTCATCCGCGACTGTTGACTCAAGACATCGTTCGAGGCAAGCGATCGCGGAGCGATACGCCGCCGCCGACCCCATCAAACCACCCCGGCGAATGATGCAGGTGCCGCGGTTATACCACGCCTTGGCGGCACGATCTGCCGGGCACTCAGCATCATCGAGAACCCGAGCGAAGTGAAGCTCCGCTTCCCGGAATTCTCCCTTCTGGAACAGCACAGCGGCACGATTGAACGCAACCAACCCCGGGTCGGTCGTTCTTTCTTCCGCCGCGGTGTACAAGCGATCGGCATCCTCGATATCGCCGCGGAGGAACGCGGCGTTCGCCTGCCGGATTAACTCCTCGGGAGTCGCTTCGGTGTACGGAGCCGCCGCGATGAAGAGAATGAAACACGCAAAGGGGATCAGATAGAGTTTTGAGTTCAGGGATGTGGGTTTTGTGTCCAGGGGTTTACACCCCTGGCTATTTACGGTCGCCCCTTTGGGGCTGCGAATCGTACCCCTGCAGGATACGGTATTGACCCCAACGGGGTTACCGTTAATAGCCAGGGGTGTAAACCCCTGGAACCTCGTCGTGAGCCGCACCGTTTTGGATCTCGTCATGAATGTTCCCTCCGCCCTCACCCCCCAACCCCCTCTCCCTGGGGGGAGAGGGGGAGCAAGAGTTGTGGCGTGTATCCCCGACCGATTCAATTCGCCGAGCTAACTCCCCCCTCTCCCCCCAGGGAGAGGGGGTTGGGGGGTGAGGGCGGACTGAGGCTCCGTCGCACAGCCTCCCCATTTTACCCTTTGCATTCACGCTTTACCTGCCCCGAAGCCAGCCGATCAAAAAAAGACCGAGTGCCGGTGTGAAGAACCACGGATACCGTTCCTTCGGCAGCGGCACGGAATCGTCGCTGACCTCGCGAGACGGTAGCGATTCGAGTTGAGTCCGGAAGAATTCCCCGAGTTGCGGTGGGTTCATCCGGGCCGCAATGTACTGACCGCGGGTTTCGGCCGCGATCTGCTTCAGGGGTTCTTCCTGGAGTTGCGTCGTCATAAGGTCCGACCCCAACAGGAGCCCCCGTGGCTCGTCCGGGTTGCCGATCCCGACTGTATAGATCGGGATCTTGTTCTCCCGAGCCTTGGTCGAGCCCTGAAGCCATTCCTTGTCGTTGCCCGGATCGTCCCCATCGGAAAGGAGAAAGATATCCTGATACCCAGGAAACCGCTTGTCCTGTGCATTCACGGCCTCAATGAGCCCTGCTCCGATGCGAGTGCCGGAAATCACCTCGTTGATACTTGGCCGACATTCCGGGGGAGGATGCTGACCATCCACATCTTCAATAACAGACCGGATGTGGTCGTAATCGGTGGTCAGTGGGCAAAGTACTTTCGCATGTGATGCGAACACCACCACGGCAACCCGGTGCCCCCCTCGTCGGGCGATACCGTTGAGCAAGTCGAGCGCACCTTCCCGAGCAGCCAGCCATCGCTTCGGATCGTACTTCTCCATGGCATCGGTTTTCGTCCACCCATTAGGGGGGATGTTCACATCATCGGCGCGCATGCTCCGACTCAGATCGATGACGATGACGATATCGCGGCCAACGGCAACACCGGTTTCATCGCTCTTGCCCCATCGCGGTCCCGCGAGCCCGAGGATCAGCAGCACCCAGCCGAGAGGATACGCCAGGCCGAGCCACTGCCGACGCGGAACGGGATGAGTCAATTGTCCCGCAACTGCTGCCGGCCGACCGATCTGGACCACAGCCAATCGCCTTTGCCGCGAGGCCCAGCGGTTGATCATCCCCAGGACGGGCAAAACCAGCAACAGCCACAAGGCATCGACGCGGGCAAACCGCACCGCAGTGAGAAATTCGCGAGCATCGGTCGCGAATCCTGCCAACCCAGATGATGTAGCGAAGACGATCGACACCTTTCACCCCGGAAAACATTTGGAAAGCTTGTGCAATCCAATACCCTCACGGCACAACCCGCCAGCGCGTGCGATCGAGAACGTGTGCGGTTAACAGGAAGACGATCGCCGCGGCTGCGCACCAGGGGTAGAAGTCATAGAACCGGCGGTACTGAAAGCTCTCCACGGTTGACTTTTCAATCTGACTGATTTCCTTGTACGCCGCGAGGAACTCGGCACCGCTGTTGGCCGAGAACGATCTTCCGTTGGTTATCGCTGCGACTGCTTGCATCGTTTCCTTCCCAGCTTCCCGTTCCGCGAGAGCATCCTGTCCAGCGGTTGCAGGCAGGATACCGCCGCAGTCGATGGTGTAGATTGGGAACCCGAGATTCGCTGCGAGCTGGGCCGCTTCCCGAGGCTTGTGCATCGCATCCGGCCCGTCCTTGGACTGGATGTGCTGCCCATCGCTCAACAACACAATAACCTTTCGCTTGTTTCCGATTGCGGCATCGAGCCGGATAACTGCCTCCGCAATCGCATCCCCGATGTTCGTGCCGGCGTTCACATCGGCTTTTGGTTTCAGTTCATTGACCTTCTGGAGCAAGACAGAGTGATTCAGGGTGAGTGGACAGGTAGATTCAGGAACCGCGGCAAGTTCAACGAGGCCGATCGAATCGGATGGGCGGGGTTCAAAGGTGGTTCCATCCGGGCTTTCCCCACCTTCCACGAACAACTTGAATGCCCGCCGGGCCGCTTCGAGTCGGCTGATGAGCGGGCTGCCGTTAGCCCACACGAAATCCTGGTCGCCCATGCTCCCGCTCACATCGACGATCATGTCGATGGCAATTCCGTTTGCCGGAATGCGGGTTTTCAAATCCGGCTGTCGTGGCCCCGCGCACGCCAGCACAACCGCCAGACATGCCAATCCACGAAGGGCGGCCCCACCCCAGACCGCGCGCCAGGCTTTGCGGCCACGCATACCGGCAAACAACGACACATCGCTGAACCGGACAGCAGCTCGTGGGCGTCGAGCCCACCACCACGCCACGACTACGGCCAGTGGAGTGAGCCAAAGAAAATCGGAGTTCGCGAACGACATTCCTTCAGCATGCACGATTGCCGGGCGAGTGACAAGACGGGCAGATGGCTGGAAGCAATACAATTCCCGCGTCTCAAGGGGTGAGATATGCCAGCTTTCGATTGGGATGCGGTAATCGTCGGGGCCGGTGCGGCCGGTCTCCTCGCTGCAATTCATGCAGCGGAGCGAGGTCGCCGCATGCTGCTACTGGAAAAGGGGAAGAAACCGGGAGTCAAAATCCTGATGTCCGGCGGCACGCGGTGAGAAAGGATTTTACGTTTCGTCTTTCACTACACTGGAATCACTCGTTCCGATACGGTCAGTCTTTTACAGAAGCCCCGCGTCCGCCCCCGTGCCGAGCAGGACGCCAGTGAAGTAGACCAACCGAGCTTCGGCGTGGGTGGTCATGGGGTAGGCGTCCAACCAACGAT
>DASZJS010000505.1:0-10956 GCA_035947935.1 Gemmata sp.
CTCTGCGACTTGCTCCCACGCAAACGGAAACGCTGGCAGTTTGTGGTGTTCGCAGCTAAAGCAAAAGTATGCACCTGGGGGGATGTCTCCCACTGCCCGAAGCTCTTGAAGCGGAACACTCCTGCTGAGCAGATAGGGCACTGCAGGGTGAACCCCATGCACCGCAAAGACGGACTGGTCGGACGGCACCAACTCCCGCACTTCACCCACCGCAGCTTCAAGATCGTTGATTCGGCTCACCCGCGAATCGGTCAGTGGTCCGAGGTTCACCACGACAGCCCCCGCCGCGAGTGCCCACACACTACACGCCATCGCTCGCGATGTCATCGTCTTGCGAGCCACCACCAGCACGGCAGCTAAACCGAGCAGTATCGCAGCGTAGCCAACCGCACGCACGGGAGCGAGGACATACCCTTCCAGTTCCGTCCCCGGAAACGCCCACACACCGACGACACCGATAACCCCGAATGCCCCCAACGCAACGGCCCAGAATACGAGGAATCTCTGCCAGATCGTATCGGCAACCCGAGCCTGGACAACCCAGTCAACGACTGCACCATACAAGACGCCGAGACATGGATAGAGCGGAACGAGGTAGCGGGTCTGAGCCCCCGGTGGAAGCCAGATTGTTGGTGCCGCAACCAGGAACGCAAATCCGCAAAACCGAACGCAATCCGGACCGGTAAACACCGTTCGACGGAATGCGGGAATCAGGAATGCGCCACCGAGGAGACCCCACGGGAGCAAACTGCCGAGCACTTCCGCGGGGATTCTTACAAAATGCACCAGGAACTCATCGAGCGGCCAGCCCCCGAACCGTGTCATGGTGTCCGACATCCAGATCTTCTTGGTCGTCACCCACCCGACTTTGTCGGCACATGGCACGGCCCATGCTGCCACGATCGCCGCGGCAACCAGTAGTCCGACAAGATGCCCCCACGAAAACAAGGCTCGAAGATTGCGTCTCCACAGCAGATACAATCCGATGGTGCCGAGCAGGTACACTTGGGGTTGCAGCCCGCCCTTGCATAACCCCGCCAGTGCGGAGAATCCATAAGCCGCCGACCACATCGCGGCCGACCGCCATTTCGCGATATAACCCCAGTGCCACAGTAGCAGGCTGCCCGCCAGGAAAAGGACAAAGACAGGCTCCGTTTCCGCCAGTTGCGATTGAATCAGAACTTCGCCACAGGTGGGATAGGCAAGTGCGGCAGTCGTCGCCCCCACTCGTCCCAGGAACTGACGACCGTAGCCATAGAGCAAGATGGATGTCAGCAGAACCGCGATAACTGATGGAAGCCGGAGAACCCACCGATCCCGCGAGTGAAACAGACTCTCGGATGCTGCCAACATCCACGAATGAAGTGGGGGACGACTGAGGAACGGATCGCCGTACTGACGCGGTACGACCCAGTCGCCAAAATAGCGCATTTCGACAACAACTTCGGCCCGCCGAGGTTCCTCACCGCGTAAAGGCACATCGCTGATCCGGACCATCATGACCGCAAGCAGTGAAACAACCACCAACCAGAACTCTTTTTCCGCCCACCATCGCAGACTGGGTGAAGTTGCCGGGAGAATCATCAAAACCTCCGCATCAATCGGTGCTGGGTGAGCTAACACCCCATCGCTAACTTTTTGAAGTTGCGCTTTTTACTCAAGCCCAAAGAGCCACTGTTGAAACCGAGGGGCGGATGCACCATCCATACAAGCCCGAAGCGCCAGCGAGGGACAGCTTTTCCCTCGCTGGCGCTTCGGGCTTGTATTGGGGCTTTTGCATAACAACCATAAAAGCGCAACTATAAAACTTACGCTCTGGGTTCGCCCGGACTTTGAGACCTTTCGCTCTCCGGGCGAACCCGGAGCGTGAGCGATGGGGCGTTCGGGTCTCGGCCTTTGAACTCGGCCGGTATTTTGGTTTGTCTCAATAAGTTCGACCCAACCTGTACGATCTCTTGACTCGGGTTTCTGGAGTGCGGCGGTCAGGCAGATGAGTCGCCCTACAATACTGCTACCCGTGGCAGGTTGGGATGGGATGAGCCTTTCCGACGGCCGGGACAACGTGAGGACACTGGACATGAGCGTGGAACAGGTCACCGTCCCGCGAGCTGGGGAATCGATCACTGAGGGAACCCTGAATCGCTGGCTTAAGCCGGATGGGGCCTATGTGAAGGCCGATGAGCCGCTGTTTGAACTGGGAACCGACAAGGCAACTCAGGAAGTTGCCGCTCCGGTTGCTGGCGTGGTGAAAATTCTCGTTCAGGAAGGGCAAACGGTCGCGGTGGGGGCAGTTGTCGCCACGATCAACACGGATGCCAAAGCGCCCACAGCCCCTGCAACACCCACTTCACCGAAACCTGCGACTGCCGCAAGCGAAACCCCAAAGCCACCCGAAAGCCGCCCAGTCGCGGAGGCGATCCCATCGCCGGCAGCAACCCGTGTGCTGGCAGAGGCCGGACTGAAACCGGGCGATGTCGCTGGGACTGGTCCCGGTGGCCGGATTCTCAAAGAAGATGCTGTGGCAGCAGCTTCGAGCGGCGGGCGATCTCCTGCGGGAAATGGGAAGTCGTCATCTCCTGCTGAACCACCCAAAACGGTGCTCATAACCCCACCCGGACCCCGTTCATCGACCCGTGAACCGATGTCTCAGGTCCGGAAGCGGATCGCTGCGCGATTGCTCGAATCCCAGAACACCACTGCCACACTGACCACGTTCAACGAAGTCGATATGTCCGCAATCCAGGATTTGCGGGCCAAGTACAACGAACGCTATGAGAAGAAACACGGGGTCAAGCTCGGGTTCATGTCGGTGTTCGTGAAGGCTGCGGTGGAAGCTCTTAAGGCATTCCCCCTGGTGAACTCACGGCTCGATGGCACCGACATCGTTCATCAGCACTTCCACGACATCGGCGTTGCCGTCAGTACCGAGAAAGGGCTGATGGTACCCATCGTCCGGGATGCCGATAAACTGGGCTTCGCGGACATCGAAAAGCGGATCGGGGAACTCGCCAAGAAGGCCCGGGATGGCAAAATCGCCTTCACCGACCTCGAAGGCGGCACGTTCACCATCACCAACGGCGGCATCTTTGGATCGATGCTCTCCACACCCATCCTCAATCCACCCCAGTGTGCGATCCTCGGCATGCACAGCATCCAGAAGCGCGCGGTTGTGGTGAACGACCAGATTGTGATTCGCCCCATGATGTACCTGGCGCTGAGCTACGACCATCGGGTGATTGATGGCCGCGAAGCCGTGCAGTTCCTCGTCCGTATCAAGGAATGCGTCGAGAACCCCGAACGGATGCTGTTGGAAATCTGAGAACGAAGGCAGTATTCACCGCGGAGAACGCAAAGAACGCAGAGAGAAAGACAGAGAGTTTAAATCAAATCAACTCGGATTTTCTCTCTGAGTTCTTTGCGTTCTCCGCGGCGAATCATTCTTGAATCACTCTTGAATCATTCCTGGAGTCCACATGGCGGAGAGCTACGACCTTGTCGTGATTGGTGGCGGCCCGGGCGGATATACCGCGGCGATACGTGCGGCCCAACTCAAAATGAAAGTGGCGTGCATCGAGAAGCGGCCGAACAAGGCGTTCGGTGGGACGTGTTTGAATGTCGGGTGTATTCCGAGCAAGGCGTTGCTCGATTCGTCCGAGATGTATGAGACGACGCTTCACAAGCTCGCTCGGCATGGCATCCGCGTCGGGAGTGTGGCGCTCGATCTTGCAACCATGCTTGCCCGCAAGGACAAGGTCGTCTCGGAACTCACCGGCGGGGTTGGCTTTCTCTTCAAGAAGTACGGCGTCACTCCGTTCAACGGTACTGGCAAGTTACTCGGTGGCAACAAGGTGGAAGTGACCGCGGCCGATGGCACCAAGACAGTGCTGGAAACCAAGAATGTGCTTCTGGCCACGGGCAGTGAGAGTACCGAATTGCCGTTTCTGAAATACGATGGCAAATTCGTGGTCAGTTCCACCGAAGCACTGAATTTCGATGCGGTGCCCAAACATCTGATCGTGGTCGGAGGCGGCTACATCGGGCTCGAACTTGGCTCTGTATGGAAGCGACTCGGATCGAAAGTCACAGTGGTCGAGTTCCTTCCCCGAATCCTGGCGATCTGCGACGGTGAGATTTCGACCGAGGTCCAGAAACTCCTCACGAAACAGGGAATCGAGTTCCACCTCGAAACGAAGGTGACCGGAGCGACGATCAAAAGCGAGCAGGTAACGGTGACTGCTCAGGGCAAGGATGGCAAGGAGATGAGTTTCACGGGCGACCGCGTGCTTGTGGCAGTCGGGCGGCGACCGTACACCGCGGGCCTTGGGCTCGATGAGGCCGGCGTGAAGTACGACCCCAAGAGTGGGCGGGTGAATGTGGATGACCACTTCAAAACAAACGTGCCGGGAGTGTATGCGATTGGCGATTTGATTGCCGGGCCGATGCTGGCTCACAAGGCCAGCGAGGAAGGTGTGGTGTTTGTCGAGCAACTCGCAGGGATGAAGCCGCACGTGAACTACGATGCGATTCCGAGCGTGATCTACATCTGGCCGGAAGTGGCCAGCGTTGGCTCGACGGAGGAGCAATTGAAGGAAAAGGGGATCACCTACAAGGTCGGGAAGTTCAAGTTCGCGGCGACCGGGCGTGCGAAGGCGATGGATGAAACCGATGGGTGGGTGAAGGTGCTAACCGATGCGAAGACGGATCGCGTGCTAGGCGTTCACATCCTGGGACCACGGGCCTCGGACCTGATTGCGGAGTGTGTGACGATCATGGAATACAAGGGAAGCGCTGAGGACATCGCCCGCTGCGCGCACTCTCACCCGACATTGAGCGAAGCGGTCGGCGAAGCCGCCCGAATGGCCTGGACCGGCATGCCGTTGAATTCGTGAGAGACGATGGTGAACGCCGCAAGCCTTCAGCTTGCGGCGTCAGTTATCGGCCCTCTGAGCATACAGCAAGGACAGACATTTTCGGCAGGTAACCCTCGCGCGATCACTCGTAGCAATCCCTTCCATCTGCGCCCGATGAGCGGCTTCCTTATCGCGAGGGTTACACAACACCATGCCATCGTCATTGAGAGCGTGCAGATCACGTTTCCGCCTTTTATCCTTGCGCATCTGTTATCCCCCTGCTGCCCAATCGCGTCCATGTCGATCCTGCTGCCTTCATACGAGTGGGATTGGTGATCGAGTTTGGTCTACCTTCTTTCTGGCACGTCACTTGCTCCTCTATTCTTCCATAACGCACGCCGGGGCGATAAACCCGGCAGGATTTTCTTAACCTCATCAGGAGACCAGTCATGGCCGATACTATCCGCGGAAAACTGACCGAAGCCGGAAATGCGATTTCCGAAACTGCCAAAAAGGTCGGAAATAGAATCAGCGAGAAGGCCGAAGAGGTAAAGGATTGGGCCAAGGAAAAGGCTAACAAGGCCAGTAATCGGGCCGATGAAGCCGCTGAGAAGGCCGAGAATGAAGCCGAAGCCGCCCGCCAGGATGAAAAGGCGAAAGAAGGGAACTGTGGCTGTTCGTAATCGTTAAAGGGTATCTGAATGGCGACCCGCTCTGATAGAGCGGGTTTCGTCATTTCCAGTCCATGCCGTCGGTGGTTTATTCGGCAATCAATTGCCTTCGCGTGCCTCCAGTTCTTCCAATCGAGTATCTTGCAGATCGCCGCGGAGGGCTGTGAGACACTAACAGTTCCCGTGTACAAGTTGCGAGCACGGACTGATCCGCCATCCTTATCTTTTGAGAGTGCCAGCGCCCAACGCACAACTCCCACCTCATCCAAATACCACGCGCAAGAATTCACAAGACGGGCATGCTCTCAACCGCAACCGAACCAGGCACGAATCTTGCAAACTTTTGTTGATAGCCCCCTATCGCTCCATCATCCGAAGAGGCATGGCCATGACGACGCGAGCTACATGGAAACAGCACGAGAAGCATGGAGATCTGACCGAGCGCAGTGATCTGCCGAACAGCGTGTTCGCCTTCCCGAAAAAGCGAAAGGAACCGCTCAGTGATGCCAGCCATGTCCGCAATGCGATTGCCCGTTTCGATCAAGTCGAGGGTGTGACAGACGAAGAGCGAGAACAGGCGTTTAAGAACATCAAGAAAGCTGCGAAGCATTACGGTGTTGAGATGACAGCGAAGTCCTGGCGAGAGTTAGGAAAGAGTCACGCCAAGGCATGAATATCAGTTAAGTCCAGAGCAACGGGGCGAAAATGCAGTGGTGGGGCGATTGTCGATGTCTTCATCGGCGTCCCACGCATTCGCGCTGATCTCCTCCAAAAAGCTGCCTTTCTCGGCTAGATTCAGAATCTCACCTCAGCAAAAGCATAACCATCCAGTTAGTAGTGTCCGCCTTCGCCACGTTCCTAAATATCGGCCTTCCTGGGGTCGATCGATGCGATTCCGATACGGGATCATCTTACTCTCTCAGCTAAATTTTCAGCATTCCTGAGCTTCGCACTTGCAGCCCCTCTTCCGACGCATCTGATGGTGAACAACCCGACGAAGATTATGTGGTTCGACCATTTCCGGACGGTGTCTTTGTGAGAGTGTGGTCACGAACCGCGTGACAGAGGACGGGAATCGCTGAACGCCCGACAGCACCTCACGAAAGCAATTTTTTCTTGTGTTGTATACATCAGTACAGTACAATAACCGGAAAGACGTTACGCCATCCTTTGGGTTCATCCCTTCTTCCCTTCGGGAAGGGTTGATCCCGGATCACACACCATCCAACGGGCTGGGGAATTCACAGAACTTACATTTTAATCGTGATTCTATTTGCCATACTGTTTGCGATGTTGAGCGTGAGATCGTGTTGACCGGACAACTCGGGCCGAGCATGGCCACCCAACTTCCATGAAGAAAACAACCTCGAAGACGAATCGACCACTCCTTCAAATCGCGATGCGTCTTGTGAGGCAGCGTTTCGCCCTTTCCGTTTCTCCGACAAGAGGTAGAAGATGAGACTCTCCCAGTTCCGCAGTTGGATTCAGAAGATCATGGGTACCCGACGACCATGTCCGGTGGTATCCAAACATTCCCGGCGAACAATCTGTCGGTTGGAGCAACTCGATGACCGGCTGACACCCTCAGCCGTGTCCTGGACTGGTGGCGGAGACGGGACGAGCTGGGGCGATGGCCGCAACTGGAGCGATGGTGTCACACCGGGTGCTGGCGACGACGTGACGATCAACAGCACCTTCACCACGATCGCCCTTTCCGGGACCGATACCGTCAACAGCCTGACCCTCCTCGGAGGCACCCTGGCAAACTCCGGCAGCCTCACCACCAACCAGGGCCTGACACTCAACAGTTCCTTTGCCACCATTGCCAATACTGGAATGCTCACAGTCGATGGTGCCTTCACCTGGACCGATGGAACGCTCAGCGGCACCGGGACCACCACCCTCGACGGCAGTTCCAGCCTCAGCGGTGGCTTCTTCTCCATGCTCACTAATCAGCAGATTGATAACAACGGCACTGCCACCATCGCTAACAGCAACTCCATCGACTTCGATGGCAATGCTGTCTGGAACAACGAAGTCGGCTCGACCTTCACCCTCCTGGGTAGTGGCTCCATCGGAAACTTCTTCGCGGGAGCATCTTCGGGGTTCAACAATTTCGGCACGGTGGATATAAATTCGCCAAGCGAAACGGCGACGATCGGTGTAGCCTTTAACAACAGCGGAACCGTGGATGTGCAGGCTGGCACGCTGAACCTGTCTTCGGGCGGCACGGGTGGTGGCACGTTCACCATCGAAGCTGGAGCAGTGCTCTCCGCCAGCAACTACACCCTGCAAAACGCCACCGTCACTGGTGCCGGCTCGCTCCAGGTCAACTCCTTGACCGTGGCTGGCGCATCCAGTGTCCAGAACCTGACAGTCACCGGTGGAACGGTCACCAACAACAGCACCCTCGATATCCAAAACCTGACGCTCACTGGTGGCACTATCACCAATAACAGCACCCTTGAAGTTCAGAACCTGACGCTCAGCAGCACCTTCGCCACCATTGCCAATGCTGGAACGCTCACCGTTGATGACACCTTCACCTGGACCGATGGAACGCTCAGCGGCACCGGGACTATCACCCTCAACGGCACTTCCAGCCTCAGTGGCGGCTTCTTCTCGATGCTCAACAACCAGCAGGTCGATAACAACGGCACCGCCACCATCACCAATGGCAACTCCATCGACTTCGATGGCAACGCTGTCTGGAACAACGAAGTCGGCTCGACCTTCATCCTCCAGGGTAGTGGCTCCATCGGAAACTTCTTCGCGGGAGCATCCTCGGGGTTCAACAATTTCGGCACGGTGGATACGAATTCGCCAAGCGAAACCGCGACGATCGGGGTCGCTCTCAACAACAGCGGGACTGTGGATGTGCAGGCCGGTACGCTGAGCCTGTCTTCGGGCGACACGGGTGGTGGCACATTCACCATCGAAGCTGGAGCAGTGCTCTCTACCAACAACTACACCCTGCAAAACGCCACCGTCACTGGTGCCGGCTCGCTCCAGGTCGGAACTTTCAACACATTGACCGTGGCTGGGGCTTCCACCATCCAGAACCTGACCATCAATGGCGGCACTGTCACCGCCAACGCAGCCCTCGACATCCAAAACCTGACACTCAGCGGTGGGACGCTGACCGGCCCAGCAACCGTCACCAACGACGACACCTTCACCTGGACTGGCGGCAGCCTTAGTGGCACCGGGGACACCATCCTCGATGGCACCTCGACACTTACTGGGAGCTTCTTCTCGGCATTAGGTCGGCAGGTGGACAATTACGAAACCGCTACCGTGGTGGTTGGCACATCTGTCAGCTTCCAGGACAACGCGATCTGGAATAACGAGCTGGGCAGTACCCTGATTCTGCCGGACTCCGCCTCACTGTCCTCGTTCTTCTCCAGCGGCTCCGCATTCAATAACTTCGGCACAGTTGATGTGACCGCGCCAGCGGGCACCTCGACGATTGGGGTAGCCTTCAACAACAGCGGGACAGTGGATGTGCAGGCCGGTACGCTAAGCTTCTCTTCAGGCGGCACGGGCAGCGGCACCTTCACCATCGAAGCCGGGGCAGTGATCTCCAGCGGTAACTACACACTGCAAAATGCCACCATCATCGGTGATGGTTCGGTCCAGGTCGGCAGCTTCGACACCTTGACCATCGCCAGCGCATCCAGTGTCCAGAACCTGATGGTCAGCGGCGGCACTCTCACCAATAACAGCACCCTCGAAGTCCAGAACCTGACGCTCGACAGCTTCTTCTCAACGATTTCCAATCCCGGGACGCTCACGGTTGATGACAGCTTCACCTGGACAGATGGGACGTTCAGTGGCACGGGAACCACCGTCCTCAACGGCAGTTCCAACCTCAGCGGTGGCTTCTTCTCCATGCTGATCAACCAGCAAGTCGATAACAACGGCACTGCCACCATCAGCAATGGCAATTCCATCGACTTCGATGGCAACGCTGTCTGGAACAATGAGGCTGGCTCGACGTTCATCCTTCAGGGCGGCGGCTCCATCGGTAACTTCTTTGCTGGCTCATCCGCAGCGTTCAACAATTTCGGCTTGTTAGAAGTGACGGCACCGTCCGGCACCTCCAGCATCGGTATCCCGCTAAGCAGTAGTGGGACGATCGAGGTCGATACGGGAACCCTGTCCCTGTCGAGCGCCTTCAGTAACGCCGGCAATGTCACTGTGGATTCCGGCAGTTCATTCACCATCCGGGGCAATTACACCCAGACTGCGGGCTCAACAGTTGTGAACGGCACGCTGACAGCGAGTCCCACAGTCACGATCGACGGTGGCTCTCTGTCCGGCTCGGGTCAGATCGATGCGAACGTGAGCAATGCAGGCGAGGTCTCGCCGGGTGATGCTCCAGCTATCCTCACGATCAACGGGTCCTATACCCAGACATCGAGTGGCACCCTCAACATCGAAATTGATGGGACCACCGTCGGCAGCGGTTACAGCCAACTCGCCGTCACAGGCACGGCTTCACTGGCCGGTGTGCTCAACGTCACCGATCCCAGCAACTTCCTACCCAACGGCGGCGATACGTTCCAGGTTCTGACGTTCGCCTCCTCCACCGGCAACTTTGACACGTACAGCGGTCTGAACCTCGGCAACGGCGGTATCCTCCAGCCGGAATTCGCCACCAACGACACTGGTTTGAATCTGGTGGCCTACGTGACGACCACCACGACAGTGACCTCCAACGAGGCCGACAACACGTCCGTGTATGGTCAGGATGTGACCTTCACCGCGACCGTCAGTGCCGCTGATGGCAGTACCCCCGAGGGCTCGGTGCAGTTCCAGATCAATGGTGTCGATGTCGGTAGCCCAATTAATCTGGTGGCAGGTACAGCCACGTATGATGCTGGCATTTTGCCCGCAGGTGCCTACCAGATCACGGTCATCTACGGCGGTGCCGGGTTCGATCTGGGCGGGACCAGTGCCCCCCTCACCTATACCGTCAACCCCGACCCGACTACAACCACGTTGACCTCCAGTCCAAGTATCACGGCAGTCGGCCAGAGCGTGACGTTCACAGCGACGGTCGCGGCCAACGCCCCCGGCTCCGGCACACCAACGGGTACGGTGTCCTTCTTTGATGGAGCATCCCTACTTGACACGGTCAGCCTGCCAGCGGGCGGGCCAGACGAGGTGAGTTTCACGACTTCCGCGCTGAGTGTGGGCAATCACACCATCACCGCTGTCTATAGTGGCGACAGCAATTTCGTGACCAGCACTTCGGCGGGGATCACCGAGGTCATCCTTGGCCCCGGAGTCGCAGTTTTCGGCAACTCGTTGTACGTCGTGGGGGCTGACACCGCGGACTACGTCCAGATTAACTCTGTGGGAACCAGCGGCACGGGCAGCACGGGCCTTCAGGTCAACTCCACGCTTGATGGTGTCTGGAGTTCGCGGAC
>DASZJS010000506.1:0-1919 GCA_035947935.1 Gemmata sp.
GAGTTCATACCCATCCGGGTCAGGAACATTTTCATTTGGGCCGTCGTGGCGTTCTGGCCTTCATCGAGAATAATGCAGGAGTGCGAGAGCGTCCTGCCCCGCATGTATGCCAGGGGCAGGATCTCGATGATGTCGTTTTCCATGTACTTTTTCACAGTGTCTGGATCCATGATCTCCGCCAACGCATCGAACAGGGGCCGAAGATACGGGCTGATTTTGGCAACCAGATCGCCAGGCAGGTATCCCAATCGCTCACCGGCCTCCACTGCAGGCCGGACGAGGACGATTTTCTTGACTTGCCCACTCCGGAGCAATCCAACTGCCCAGCCCACCGCAAGGTAAGTCTTGCCTGTGCCAGCTGGTCCAACACAGATCACAACATCGTGCGATCGGAGGGCCTGAACATATCGCCCCTGCCCATCGGTTCGAGTCCGTAATCCGCGGCCCGACTCCGTCAAGGTGACACTCGCTGTTCGCTCCCCTCCACCACGAACCACCTCGATCACAGTTCTGACATCTTCGGCAGTCAATTTCCCTTGTTTCCGGAGAACCTGGCGAAGTTGTTGAAACACCCGCTCGGCCTGTTCGGCGGCGTCCGGCAGCCCCTCGATCTGGAGCAGGTCACCACGAGCGATGAGCTTCACGCCCAGAGCATCCCGCACCGTCCGCAAGAATTGATCCCGCGGGCCAAAAAGAATCACGGCTTCTTCGCGGCTTGCGAGGGTTAGATTTCGGGTTGCACTCAAATCGGCCATTTCATCGCCCTGGAGTTTTACAGCGGTAAACGCGGAGTTCCAAAGAAGGACAGCGATCGTGAGCAGAGGTTATCCGATTTCTCTGCGTTCGCCGACACCTTTTGCTGGATGCGACATTGAACCTTCTACGTGGCCCATTCGTTGCCGTTCATGAAAGCCAATTTGGTTCCGCATCCAGATCGTCAGGTGCGAACTCGTTCTGTTTCCACTTTTCCACAGCCAGCGCAGCCATCGCCGCGTTATCGGTACACAAACTCAAGGGTGGGATGAACAACTCTGCCCCCTCTTTCTGGCACATCGCGGCGATGGAAGCCCGTAGCTGCTTATTTGCCGAAACACCTCCACCGACTGCAAGGCGGTTGAGTCCGGTTTTCCGGAGTGTCTGTTTGCATTTAGCAACCAGCACATCCACGACCGCCGTTTGAAAACTTGCAGCGAGATCTGCTCGCTTCCGTCCAGCAGGCGGCGGGGAAGCTTTTGCCACATCCTGACCGTGACAGGCATATAGAACGGCTGTCTTCAGCCCACTAAAACTAAACTCCAATCGATTGTCATCGATAAATGCTCGGGGGAAGTGATAGGCCTTCGGGTCGCCAGTCGTTGCTTCCCGCTCGACCGCCGGTCCTCCTGGGAAGCCAAGGCCAAGGATCGCTGCAACCTTATCGAATGCTTCACCAGCCGCATCGTCTCGCGTTCCGCCTAGAAGGGTCATTGACAAGGGGCTGTCGCACTGAAACAAAGCGGTGTGACCGCCGCTGACCACCAACCCCACACAGGGGAAGATGTCGCGCCCGGCTGCAAGTCTACACGCGAAGATATGACTTTGGACGTGGTTCACCGCAATCAGTGGTACGCCGAGTCCGAGCGAGAACATCTTCGCAGCCGAGACCCCAATCAAGAGCGCACCGACAAGCCCAGGAGTGTTGTGAACGGCAACACAGCCGATATCGTTCAATACTACGCCAGCACGAGCAAGAGCCTCATCAACCACGGGCAGTAAGTTCCGGAGGTGCGCACGTGAGGCTATCTCAGGCACCACCCCGCCAAACCGGGCGTGAAGGTTGGTCTGCGATGCCACCACACTGGACAGAACAACCAGTTCGTCAGTGAACACCGCAGCAGCAGTTTCATCGCAACTCGTCTCGATCCCAAGGAAATTCATCG
>DASZJS010000507.1:0-5496 GCA_035947935.1 Gemmata sp.
CTGCTTGCCGGCCACTGACTCCGGTGAGTGCGATCAGCAGAAGCATTCGGTCATCGGCCCAAGTCCGCAGCCTTCTGGCCACCTCCCACCCATCCAACTTGGGCATCCACAGATCGAGGATGCACGCATCTGGGCAGAACAACTTAGCAAAGGGAAGTATTGCACCACCGTCGTAACAGACCCGGACCTCACACCCTACCAATTGCAGGAGTTCGGCTATCGAGTCTGTCGAGTCGTGATTGTCGTCCGCCACCAGCACCCGAAGGGGGTGAGTGGATGGGTGGACGAACCCGACGGCTAAAGCCGTCATGGTAGAATCCGTTCTGATTGAGTGAGGAAGTTGGCGGAGCATGGTACACCCGAGACCGCACTGAACGCCACGGAAATTATTGCTATTTTTCAAATGTATAAATGATGTGAGGTGAGTAACTTCGACTGCTGATTTCAGCGAGCAGGTCTGTTGCAGTGATTGCATGACCCTCGGCCTTTTCCTCCACCGCTCCCCCACGTCGCCACCCTGATCTCATGGCTGGAAGCGATGAACCCGTCAGATCAAGAAATCGGAAAACGCTCCACCTCATCTCGTTCACGACTCCACCAACCACTCCCGCAGGAACTTAACCCCGTGTTCGATGTCCTGGAACCTCTCCAACTGCGTTCCCACTTCGCGTTCGATACACAACGAACCACGATAACCAATCCGCTTGAGTGCTCTCACAAACTCCTTGGTGTTTGTCTGACCTCGGCCCAAGGGTACTTCTTCACCCCAGGCACCATTCACTTTCGGTCGATTCGCATCTTTAACGTGGACGCTTCTGATATCAGGTGCCAGAAGATCGAGAACCTTTAGCGGGTCGTCCTTGTCGTACAAAAGCATGTTTGCAGGGTCGAAATTCACCTTGAGGTTCGGACATTTCAGGTCGTCCAATGTTCGGCGGAGCAGGGCAGCTGATTCCTGACCCGTTTCAAATGCGATTGTGATGCCCGACTGACGACCCAACTCCGCGACCAACCCAAGTGTATCGAGAAAAGGCTTCCGAGCCGGAGCCCCAACCTCGGGGATGAACCCAGCGTGAAGCATCATATCCTCCAGCCCCAACTCCTTCGTCCGCGCCAACCCCCATTTGAACCGCTCAAGCCGCTCTGGTCGTGTTGCTGCATCTCCAAACCCACCCGTCTTCTCAATCGTCTGTGGTGTTGTGTAATCCTCACCGGGAAAACCGAGCATGCTTCCACTCATCTGGAACCCGGCGTTCCTCGCGGCTACTGGCATAGCGTCGCCTTCCATCCACGATGCGTGGTGGGGATCGCCACAAGCGATCTGGACTAACCCAATACCAAGCCGGTCGAGAAATCCCTTCAACTCGGGAACACTTGTCACTTGGAGCGACCAGCTACAAACACCAATTGCAAGCGATTCTGTCCGCATCTCGGTTCTCCCTGCGTTTGATTGGAAGTGATTCTAATCCTATAGCGCGGGGTTAGGAACGCAGTAAGCCGAACGGAAAACCAAACTCTCGCGGTAGTCAGTTTGACGCCTTTACGCCGCGTTCAAGCCATTTGCGACGGGTTCCACTCGTCGATCTGTACACGCTCCATTTTCGCCCAGGAGCGCGGGTTGGGTTCGAGGGCAGCGCGAAACTCTCGCGTTGCTCTCGACCCGCCCAATTTATTGACATCGCGAGAGAGGCTTTTTCGTTGCTTCTGAACCGAGGCAATTTCTCGCAATTCCTTGTTCCTTCCGAACTCGATCCGATTAAACTGGCCGAAGGCGCAGCGTGGCTATCTCTCCCCAGAATTCAATTCCTGGAATTCAAATGTCTCGATCATTCACACGTCGGCAGTTTTTGGCCACAGCGAGTACTGCCGCATTTTCTGTCCCGATGTACGCCCGCTCTGCAAAACCGGGGGAGAAACTGAACATTGCCGTGATTGGCGTCAACGATCGCGGGGCGGCGAATCTTGCCGGGGTCGCACACGAGAACATCGTGGCACTCTGCGATGTCGATGAAGCGTGGTCCGCGAAGGCACGCGAACAATTTCCCAAAGCTCCATTCTTCACCGACTACCGAAAGATGTTCGACAAGGTTTCCAAGGAAATCGATGCGGTCGTCGTCAGTACTCCCGACCACTCACACGCAATGGCAGCAGCCCTGGCGATGAATCTCGGTAAGCACGTTTACTGCGAAAAGCCTCTCACTCCATCGGTCAACGAAACTCGCGTGCTGCAGAAACTGGCGCACGAGAAGAAGCTCATCACGCAAATGGGGACGCAAATCCACGCTGAAGAAAATTATCGGCGGGTCGTGGAGATAGTCCAAGCGGGGCTACTCGGGCCAATCAAGCGAATCCACGTATGGAATAGCAGCAAGCCAGTCGGAGGTAGGAAGGTGGAAGGCAAACCCACAGCAAAGTTCGATCTCGATCTCTGGCTTGGGCCACGTCCAGTTGAGTTCTTTGAAGCAGCAATGAATAAGTCTGGCTGGAACTTTGCCTGGCCACATTTTCACTGGCGTTGGTGGTGGGACTTTGGAGGTGGCACATTGGCCGATCTTGGCTGTCACTACATCGACTTGCCGTTCTGGGCTCTCGGTCTCACTGCACCCACCTCGGTGAGTGCTACCGGGAAAAAGACCTACGCAGGTGACAACATCGTGCCCGACGTGATGCAAGTTGACTACCACTTCCCAGCGACAAAAGCACGATCTGAAGTCCACCTCACATGGTATCACGGGGTCAATGGCCCCGATCTGGAAGGGAAGAAGGTGTATAAGGGGTTCAATTCCGCAGTCATGTTCGTCGGTGAAAAGGCTCAACTCATTGCGGACTACGGTAAATACCAGCTTCTTCCCGATGAGTTTGCCCGCGACTTCAAATCGCCCCAGAAAACCATCCCCTCCTCGATTGGTCACCACAAGGAATGGTGTGAGGCGATCAAAACCGGCGGTAGCACAACTTGCAACTTTGGTTACTCAGGACTTCTCGCCGAGACAGTTGTACTTGGCAATGTGGCCTACCGAAGTGGGAAGCCAATCAAGTGGGATACGGCATTAGGGACTACGGATTCCTCCGAAGCCGATAGCCTCCTTGGACATGAATACCGCAAAGGATGGGAGTTGCCGAAAGTGTGAACTGTTTGTGGGAGGTGGGTGGTTGTTTGCCTTTCAACCACCGTTCAGCAGTGGGCGGGTTCGAGTTTCAAGGAGCCCGAAGTCTCGCGGCGATCGTGTTCTTCCTGGCATGCAGCAAGAAGAGCAGAACGCAATTCAAAGTCGCTGTTCCCATCGCGATCCCAGGCAAGGATTACCGCCGATGTTGCGGGATTCAACCCGGCGACCTTTGAAAGCCAAACGACTCCTGCCTCATGTTGCATCCGGCAGGTGCGTGGATGATTCCAAGCAACATGCGACGCCAAACAACCCATCGGCACCGCTCGGGTAAAGGCTCCGTGGATCAATAACGGGCTACCTTTTCTCAGCAGTTCCAGCAGACGATCAAGCCCGTCATTGGTGACGTGCGGCAACCAGGCGGCCCGGAACTCGGTAATGGGATCGTGGGAGGCCATGGGCACACTCCTGGCGAAGTAATAGACGATCAAAAGTAATACACAAAGACGGTCATGCGAATGCCGGTGGGAATACTTCCTATCGGGGTTGGTATCCCGTCGGCAACGAGAAAACGGTGACTTTAAAGAGAGTGCGAATTCGCCGCGAGAGGGATGAACCGACATGCGGCGAACAATTCAGTGTGGGCATCATAGAGGGGGCTTTTAAGGGGTGTCAAGACACGACAAACGACGAAAGAATCGCCTCTCGGTCGGAACGTCCGGAGTATTTGCTGGACACGATTCCCTGGAAAGCAGTTAGGGCGGATCACTGCGACGGATGTGAGCGAAAAAAAATCTGTGGGAGAGATACAAAACCAAAATTAACACTTAATTTATGATTTAAGTAGTGATAATATTCGTCAGTGGCTTTACGGTGTCAATGAAGGACTTCAGAATACTGGAATTGACGGGAAAATATGAGGTCTGAGGGGGTGGAAGAAGTTGGGATGGAGTGACAATGGGTTGTCGCAATGTGTGACAACCCGTTGTCACTCCTCGACAGGCACTCACGAATCTTGACGCTCGGGCCGGAGTGCCCGTACTTGGGCACCGGCTTGCCACATCTCGCTTGAAGCAATCTCCTGAAGCTCCTTCTCCAACTGTTGTCGGTAGTCCGCGCGGCTGTTAGCTTCCAGGACACGTTTTGTTTCTTCGCCGCTGGCGACGGATTGATAGAGCTTTTCAAATACTGGTTTGCTGGCATCGCGGAATGCCTTGAACCAGTCGAGAGCCCCACGCTGGGCCGTTGTCGAGCAGTTCGCATACATCCAATCCATCCCCTTCTCGGCGATCAGGGGATAAAGACTCTGAGTGGCCTCCTCGACGGTTTCATTGAAGGCTTCGCTTGCGGAGTGGCCATGTTCGCGCAACACTTCGTATTGAGCTAACCACAGACCGTAGATTGCACCCATCAATACGCCACGCTCGCCCGTGAGATCCGAGACGACTTCTTTCTGGAATGTTGTCTCGAAGAGATAACCCGAACCGATTGCAATACCCAGGGCGAGGCAGCGTTCGCGTGCGCGGCCAGTCGCATCCTGGTGAATTGCGAAGGAGCTGTTGATTCCCTTTCCTTCCAGAAAATGCCGCCGAACGGTTGTTCCTGACCCCTTTGGCGCACAAAGGATCACATCCACTTCCGGTGGGGGGATCACCCCGGTTTGGTCGTTGAAGACAACTGAGAATCCATGCGAGAAATAAAGTGCCTTCCCTTTGGTGAGGTGCGGCTTGAGTTTCGGCCACATCTCCTTCTGGCCTGCATCCGAAAGCAAATACTGAATCACGGTCCCCTTTGCCGCAGCTTCCTCCGGCTCGAAAAGGGTCTCGCCTGGCTTCCAGCCATCCTGGAGGCAAAGTTCGTAAGCTTTACCACCCTTTCGTTGGCCAACTATCACCTTGACGCCATTATCCCGCATATTGAGTGACTGCCCGCGCCCCTGAACTCCATAGCCCAGGACAGCAACAATCTCGTCCTTGAGAATCTGCTTCACGCGGTCAGGCGGATAATCCGCGCGTTCGATGGCCTGCTCGACTGTTCCTGCAATCCTGATCTCTTTCATGGCTTGCCCTCATGAGGTTCAGCGTGGCTCTTTGGTGCCCGCGTGGAAATGGACTGACGGTTGAAATTGAACTACCGCGCAACTAACTCATCGGCAAGAATCTTGACAGCAAGAATTTCTACTTTAAACTATCGAATATGAACACGACTGACATACCGGACGTGATTGATCGGATCGTAGCGCAATGGCGGCTTGCACTGCCCGGCCTCGATCCGAGTCCTTTGGAAGTTGTTGGCCGCGTCCTGGTTCTTGCACAGCGACTCGAAGAACGTGTGGGTGCAACTCTTGAACAGCATGAATTGTCACTCGGGCAGTTCGACATTCTGGCCA
>DASZJS010000508.1:0-5098 GCA_035947935.1 Gemmata sp.
GGACGATCGGGACCTTGAACAATTCCTGGACCATCCATTGACAGCATGCGGTCACCGGCGAATCGTACTCGATGTTTTGGGCGGATCGAAGCATCGCTACTTCCGAAACACCTGGGATTATCTCGACATGACCAAATCTGACTGAAACGGAACCAACGCCTAAAATTGATGACAATGGGCATCCGACTGCCGCGTTTTTCCAATCCGAAGCCGATCGAGAAATTCCTGTGTTCTCATCCAGTCGGGGGCATCGGTTGGGACGATTTACGCCATTGGCGATTCGTGACGGACGCCGTCGCGGGAAATATTAGCGATTCACGAACCTATGTCTGGATGACAGCCGAACCAGACCTACCCCAACTGACCCCATCCCGTGTGGCAACAAAGTGGGTCGAACACGGAGTACGTTTTGTTTCTGCTCGAATTCAGGTCGGTACACTTCATTGCCTCATATGCCCTTCCCGGAGGTAGCGAACAAGGGTCTTTGAAGATTGTTGAGGAAACAACCGACCAGAACCCGAAAGGTCACCAATACACAAACCCCTGGTTTCCCGGGGGTTTGAGAAGCCTCAAGGACTCTTGAGGACAAACGGAGCGGAGAGGGCGGGATTCGAACCCGCGGAGGGGTTTTACCCCCTCGCCGCTTTAGCAAAGCGGTGCTTTCGACCACTCAGCCACCTCTCCAAAATGTTTCGCACCAAGGCATTTTACGATTATTTCCCACTTCTTGGTTTTCGGGTGTTACGCCCGATCTGACGCTTGACACCACCCAAAAAGACCCGTACTTATAAGGAGACCGAACCGCTGTAACGGTTCGGTCAAGAACACAGTGACCCAACTTGTTCAGGGGAGTGTCACCATGCCCAGAAGCGATTCTACAGCGCCATTTCGTTCGAGCAAGCCCTCCAAGCCCACTTCTGATTTCCCGCTTTTTCCACATGCAACGCGGCGATGCCCACAGAGCCCGACATACGAGGCTGGAGCGGCGCGAGTCAAATCCGAGTCTTTGCATGGCTTGCGATGCCCGACCTACGAGAAACTTCCCAGGGTGCAAACCCGTCAATGCACGAACCTTCTTGAATGGATCAAGCGTCGGGGCGGCAAGGCGACTCCGAGAGATTTGCAGCGAGCAAATGCTCGCCGATACCCAACTGCTCAGGTCGCCTTACTGGCTCTCGACACCTTGGCGGGAGTCGGTCTAATCACACGGTCCGAGTCTGTGCCCGAGCACGGTGGGCACATCACCCCCACGAACGACCAGGTCGGGATGATTCCCCAAAGGATGCTCGGGTTGCTGTTGCGGGCAATTGAGATTCGGGATGCGCGAAGGAACTGTTGGAACCGACGGCAGTGGGTGTTGTCGTGCGAGCGGGCCAAGTGAAGCCTTGTTGGTCGTTGGTGAACGAGCGCTAGGTGCCAAATTTGGCACCTAGCGAAAACCGCCACAAGGTCCGCGAGCAAATCGGCGAAGTTCTCGGAGTTGGCGGCACCATTTGGTATGCAATCATTCTTTCTTCTTTCGCTTCTGTTTGTTCTTTACTTCAGCTGGGCGACTGGTTGTTCTCCTGCTCTTGTTTTGACGCTTTGGCTGTTGGGGTTGGTGCAATATCGAGACCTCACCACACACCCAACGAATGCGCACCCAATTTGATTCGATGCCCACGCCACACACCCAAAAAGACCACGCTGCCAAACATCACGCAGATTAGAATGTCCATCATTGAAGCTCCGTAGAGAGATCGCCTGGATACCTGTGTGTCTGTGGCGTTGCCAATGCCTAGTGGGCAGCACCTGAGCATCAAAATTTCTCAATCCCAAGTCATGGAAAGGGTGGCGTATTCGCAGTGAACTTGGCATGAGCCCACGATGGACATCGTTCTCTGGCGGGTTGCCCGGATTCAACTAAGTGGCCGTCGGAGTGAGGCCATTTCCTATGAGATGTCACGCAGCATTTTCAGCAGGTTGGGGGAGTGAAATTGAAAATGCAGGTAGTGTAAATCGCGTAATGACAATTACTTATGCAGTGAAGCCGCTACACGATCATCCAAGTATTGCTCGCTCGGTTGCTGAATTGGTGTTCTGATAGCCTCTGGAGCCAAACTTTTCGCGAAGCGATTGAATTGCCACGATTTCTAGGGTTTTATTACGTTTTCGATAACATGTTATATCGCATCCAAGACCATCAAGCGCTTCCGATGGTTCAGGTAACATCATCTGATTAACCGATTGACAAACCTCACGTTTCAATGAGTGGGTAAACTGTTACCTGGGAACCAAGGTGAGTTATGCCGATTTACGTTTGTCACTGTGGCGATGTGCAGGAGGTGGCCTTGTCGGAGTCCGGGGCTTTTGTTCTCGATGATACCCAAGGCTGCAAATGGTACTGTTACGAAGGGACTGAGGAGGACATGAACATCCTTCACGCGATGATTCCGATGGCTCAAGCTCAAGGATGTTGAGGGCGGTTGAGCAAATTGGGATGGGGTCGGGAGTGATGACGGATAACGTCTTTGTCTTCGCTGTGAAGATTGGCTTCACCGTGTAGGGGTATGCCAGTTTTCATCCGGTCGCGTGGCCACGTCGCAGGATAAGGGACACGGACGCTTGGAACGACGCGAGTTGCGGACCACAGCGAGTTTAACAGTGAACCAGAAGTGGAAGGGTCTCAAGCAGGGGTTCCGGCTCACTCGCGAACGGACCATCGGGGGCAAGAAGACAGTTGAAGTGGTTCATGGCATCACTAGCCTATCGGCGGATCGTGCCGATGCCGCAGTGTTGTTGAGGTATGTACGGGATCACTGGCTAATCGAGGACCAACTGCATTACGTGCGTGATGTGACGCTGCGTGGGACGCGTGCCGCGTGCGTTCGGGAAGTGCCCCGCAGGTTCTGGCGGCGTTACGCAATAGTGTGATTCATCTGCTTGCCCAAGTCGAAGCCGAGAGTCAACCAGCCGCCATCGAAGAACTCCAGACACGAGCCAAGCAACTTATCGGCATACCCTAATGTGAAACAAGGAACGGCCCTGTGTCCTGCACGGCGATGGGGCGATTGCGGGAGTCCACAAGTGTCGCCGATGGACTACACAACTCACACCGTCGCGGGCCACTTCTTCTAATAGGGACGCTCTTTCTTGACCGGCTTGCCCAATCCTGCCTTACGGATGGTACTTATCCGTCGTGCCTCCTTCCGTGACCGAGCCTCACACGGCTTTTCGTAATACTCGTGTGCCCGGAGTTCCTTCTTCATCCCGCTACGTTCGATCAGCTTCTTGAAACGACGCAGAGCCAAACCGATCGGCTCCCGTTCATGAATACGCATCCGCAATCCCATTTCGCCTCCCAGTAGGTAATCTTGCCCGGAGCGAGGAGCATCGCCATGGCTTCCCGGCCGGTTAAGGACATCCGAGTTGGCATGGAACACACGTCGGGCTTACCAATTACACACCGCGGTAAGCAGGTTGAAAGTCAGGAGAAGTCGTAATCCGAGGAGGAGAAATGCATAACAGGGTATCCTGAGCCCATTATTGGGGAGTGGGAATCGCTTCATTGAGTTGGTCGCCTCCGAATTGCTTGACCAAACCCTCTATCCGCTTCACTCCCTATTGATGTTCGCCGTTCTAAAAGCTCAGTCCATTCGAGACAGGGGCGACCCTTGCCGAGGCGACGGACGGCGTAACTGGTAGAGTTGCCGAAAGCGGGTGGTTCTACAGGGGTTTTGGGGGCGTCAAAACAAACCATCACGTTGTCATGGTTTGTTTCTTCTGCGTCTTTGCTGGCGTTTCTGTTGCCTTCTGGTGCCCCTGGCTTCCCACGGGTCGCTTCGATGAAAGGCACCCAGACGGGTGTGTCCTTCAGGATCTTTTCCAAGACGTGCAGGGGTGTCTCGCAACCGCCTTGCTTGCGGGGTGCTTCGATGAATCGCCGGAAGTCCGACGCGGACCAGCGGTAAATCTTGTCTGGGGCGCGGGGTGAAATCGGATCAACTCACCACCGTCATAGAACTGAATGGGATCGTGCATCAGCCCTGGTCCCTCATTCGAGGCTGGAGCCGAACATGATTCAAAAAGCTCTAGGGGTACTTACCATCGCATTTTGTTTGGTCATGGGCTGCTTTATTGCCGTCATGTCACTTGTCGCCCGGATAGATGGAGAGACAGACTCCATTCTGTTTCATTATTTCCATCTCGGAGTTACGCTGGTCGTTATTGGCTTTCTCGTTCTACAGACAATTACCCGGCGTAGAAGGAAGCGGAAACGAGGAGTGATTTCTCGTCTATTCTCTCCCTAAGCAGAGATCCATCACAAAGCACCCTCTCACATGCGGCCCCGCTCCCCGGCAGTGCTCCAGGATCTGGGGGTTATCGCAACCCGCGTCTTGGAGTGCATCCGCGAGGATGGTCATCGGGGAGAAGTCCCTGGAGTCGTACATCTGCCGGGCGAGTGATACGACGGTGGAAGTGCGCCAGGAGGGTTCGAGAGTGACCGGCCTGAAGGGGTTGCCGAAGATGTCGCGGAGCAATGAGGTCATCCTAGTGCGTGCCGCGTGAGAAGCGGTTGCTGTGTCCTGCCCATTTTTTGCTGCTAACTGCACGGCAAGTGCCTCGACATCGGTGCGAATCTGTGTCGCCGCCCTCAATCCTTGTTTGCGAAATACAGAATCCAACGCGCGACCGGAGAACCGCCCTGTTAATTCCGCCACCGAGGGTCTTTGGCGCATGTCGCCTGAGTGGTTTCCTTCTTCAGTGGTGGGCGAAGTCGTTCGACCTCATGCCGGATTGGGCGGCACGTCACATTCTGGCCCACGAACTCGGTCATGTGATACTGAAGGCATCCCCGGACCACCGGAATGATCTTGATGAAAGCGCGGAGGAACGACAGGTCGAGGACTTGATTTCGTTGCTGGGTTTCGGAGAGGCGAGGGACTTTCACCGATGGGCTGGTCCGATCGTCAGCTCGGGTTGCCTCACAAACAAACCAGAGACCACAGCGAAGCCCACTTCCACACCGCTCGTGGCGCTCGAGGAGCGACCTGCTTCCATTCACACAATCACCAGACCTGCAAAAGCGTTTGCATCTGGTTGCCCAGATGCACGGTAG
>DASZJS010000509.1:0-4741 GCA_035947935.1 Gemmata sp.
GATGGCGAGAGATCGCTCGCGGTGTTCATCGATTTCGAGAACATGGGGCTTGGTTTCAACAATCGCCGCGACCGCTTCGAGATCAACAAGGTTCTCGAACGATTGGTCGAGAAGGGAAAGATCGTCGCCAAGAAGGCATACGCCGATTGGAGCCGGTTTGGGATGTACACCGGAGGACTGCACGAGGCAGCCATTGAGTTGATCGAGATTCCGCGCCGGGGGATGAGTGGGAAGAACTCGGCGGATATCCGATTGGTTGTGGATGCGATCGACCTCGCCTACTCGAAAGACCACATCGATACATTCGTGATTGTTTCCGGCGACAGCGATTTCTCGCCGCTAGTCTCCAAACTCAAGGAACTTGGAAAGCATGTGATCGGGTTGGGCCTGGTCGATGCGACCTCGGATCTGCTCCGGGACAATTGCGATGAGTTCATCTACTACGAGGATCTCGATCGGGCTCCAATCATTCCCGTTGCGATGAACGAACAATTTCCCGAGCGCAAAAGAAAAGTCTTCGGCCTGTTACTCGACTCTCTCCTCGCCCTCCGGCGCGAGAATAAGGAGGTGATCTACTCCTCCATGCTAAAAGATACGATCAAGCGGAAAAAACCGTCCTTCAACGAGGAGTATTACGGCTACAGGACGTTCAGCGAGTTGCTGGAGGATGCCCAGAAAGAGGGGCTTTTGGAGATTGAGAAGCACAAGCCAAGCGGGATGTACGTTGTGACGCGGTTTGGTCTGGAGATGAAGACGAGTTCAGCCTCGCTACCACTCGCTAGCAATGGAAGCGAGCCCCGGAGGATCATCGAACTCCCGAAGCCTGCCGTAATCATCCCGGTCGAAAAAGTGGAGAAACGCGAACTTGTGCGCCCCAGGGCACCTGAGAAACCCATTCCGATCCGGCCTCTTCCAGTTCGACCTGCGGTTGTGATTCATCCAACCCCGGCTGTCCCGCCTCCGACTGATGAACCTCCGACAGACACAAACCGGCTTCTCGGCCGGGCACTCGTGGACGAGTTCGATGATCTGGAGGATGAAGTATCGGAGGTGCCAAGCTATTCACCAGCCAAACCCCCCGCGAAACCCTCACCACGACCCGCAAAACCGGCATCAGCACCTAAGGCCAAGGGGGAACCCGCACAGAAGTCCCCTCGCAAATCAGCCAGTAAGCCTGCGAGCAAACCGGCAACTCCCAAGCCTAATCGTGGAACAGCATCCGCCCGCGGGAGGAGCGAACCCAGGAAGAGTGAACCCAAGGCAGCCCCACCGCCTGTGCCACAACCGCCAGTACAACCAGTTGTGCCTCCTCCTGCTCCAAAACCGTTCGATGAGGATGATTTCGGGGCCGGATTGGATACGTGAAGCTGGAATTGCCGCAAGTAAGGAAGAGGAATGGCCGCAAAAAAGCACAGAATGCACAAAAGGAAAACAGGGTACAACAGCAGTGGATTTTTGACCGGCTGAAGAGGTTAGATCATACCTCATCGGTCCAGTTGATATTCATAAACTATCGTTCATTCTTTGTGATTTTTGTGCTTTTTTGCGGCCATTCCTCTTTGATTTCCCTTTTTTGCGGCCATTCCTACTGCACTCTTGAGGCACTGTCTTGATAATAGTGCTTTCCACTACCAGCGCTTTCTGAACCTCTCGATATGCCCCATCCACGGCATCTTGTAGTCATCCTCATCGCCCTCGCTTGCGGGGGCATTGGTTTCGGCGTTTGGCTTGCGCTGCGTACACCCACCCCTTCACCCGAACTGCCTTTCCCTGTTCGGTTCGTGAATGTGACCGACAGAGCCGCCATCCACTTCCGACATTTCAACGGGGCGACGGGCAAGAAGATCCTCCCGGAGACAATGGGCTCTGGGGTTGCAGTTCTCGATTTCGATGGCGATGGCCGACCCGACATTCTGTTCATTAATTCGCGATCGTGGCCGGGTCAACCCGTGGAAGCGGGTCAGCGTCCGACTCCTGTTCTCTACCGAAATAAGGGCGATGGCACCTTTGAAGACGTGACCGTCGCCGTGGGACTCGATGTGGAACTCTTCGGCATGGGGGTAGCCGTTGCAGATTACGACAACGATGGCTGGCCGGACATCTTCATCACGGCAATTGGCGGTAACAAGCTGTTTCGCAATATCGCGGGCAAACGATTCGAGGATGTGACAGCCACAGCCGGGGTTGGCGGTCGAGACACCTGGCCGACGGGAAGCAAAGAAGAGTTCTTGAAGATCTCGAACCCGATTGCGTTCCCATCATCAGCCGTATGGCTTGATTTCGATGGGGATGGTCTGCTCGATCTCTTCGTCTGCAACTATCTCACCTGGTCGCCGGCAAAAGATCTCGCGGTAGAGGCTGTTTTGCCGAACGATGTGCGGGCATACGTCCCGCCCACTGTATTCCCCGGGACAGATTGCACACTCTTCCGGAACGTCGGTGGACGATTCGAGGATGTGACGGCAAAGACAGGCATTCGGATCACCGAGAACGGAACTGCTATCGGTAAGGCACTCGGAGTGTCCGTCTGTGACCCAGATCGAGATGGTTGGCCAGACATTATTGTCGCCTGCGACACAACGCGGAATCTCTTCTTTCACAACATTCCGGCTTCGGATGGTGGGCGAAGATTTGAGGAGATTGGACTTTCTGCAAATGTGGCCTATTCGGAAGGCCGCCCACGCGGGGGCATGGGAATAGATGCTGCCGAGATCCTGCCAGACATTTTTGCGGTCGCGGTAGTCAACTTCTCAAACGAGCCAAACACGTTGCTCCAACTACGGCACACAACCCCCTTGGGTTTCATGGACATTGCGGTTTCAAGTGGGCTTGCGTTTCCGAGTCGTAGCCCGATGAAGTTTGGGGCGATGTTCTTCGATGCCGATCTGGATGGCCGCCCGGATTTCTTCACTTGCAACGGTCATCTGGAGCCCGACATCGCCTCAGCACAAGTCGGGCAGACCTACGCGCAATCGGCCCAGTTATTCTGGAACAGCGGCGATCCGAGCCAGTTGTGGAAGGTAGCGACCCCAGAGCAGATTGGCCCCGACCTGTTCAAGCCGTTGGTTGGTCGCGGCTGTGCTTATCTGGATTTCGACGGAGATGGAGCGCTCGATATCGTCGTCACGCAAAACGGTGGCCCGGCACAACTCTTCCGCAACGAGAACGCAACCGGGAACAACTGGGTGTCGTTGAAGCTCATTGGGAATGGCAAAACGACAAATCGGGACGGCATCGGAGCGGAGATCGCTGTGGAAGCTGGAGGTAAGATTCAGCGGAAATACATAACAACCTCACGAGGCTATTTGAGCCAGAGCGACATCGTGGCGACCTTCGGACTCGGTGCGGCAACGCTTATTGATCGTGTAACGGTTCGCTGGCCGGGAAGGGATGTGAAGGTGCAGACGTGGAGTAATTTGGGAGTGGGGAAGAGACACGAACTGAAGCAGGAGGAGCGGTGAGGAAACGGTTGAAGTGTCGATGAAATAGAAGTGAGGAACGCTTATAAGGGGGATAGCGATGGGCATTGGCAAGGAAGTCGTCGCCCACAATGAGATCCAGTATCCGGACACAGTCAAGGTCACGCCAAGCACGTTTCCGCTCTCGGTCCGCAATTGCCATTCACAATCAGATCATGGCGGCAATGGACGTGACGGAGGAAGGTTGGTAATCGGCATCGAAAAGGGGTTCTCCCGCAGATTTGATGAGGAGCCTTGGTTAGAATGACATAAATCGAATCAAGTTAATCAGTCACTGTTGGCAGGATGCCACCATGTTTGGTTTGGATGTCCTTCTCGATTGCCCTGGACTTCACGTTTCAGACCTCGCAGTTACAGCCGACGCAATCACAGTACACGCGGAATCGACTGCTGCTCACTCGAACTGTCCGCAGTGTGGAACTCACGCTGCTCGGATTCATAGCCGCTATACGCGGACCATCAAGGATCTCCCCATTCAGGGCAAACGAGTGGTTCTTCTCGTGACGACACGTCGGTTTTTCTGCGATCAGCGGCACTGTCCACGAACCCTCTTTTGCGAGCAACTCTCCGAACTGACAACCAAGCACGCACGAGCAACCGGGCCGCTTTCCGAGTCGCATCAAGCTATCGGCTTGGCATTGGGAGGCGAAGCCGGTGCTCGACTCGCTGAAAAGTTATCCGTCCCGACCAGTCCCGACACACTGCTTCGTCGGGTGAAATCGGCACCCGACGAAAACCTCCCTCCACCACGCTATGTTGGTGTCGATGACTGGGCCATCCGGAAGGGTCAGCACTACGGCACCATTCTGATCGATCTGGAACTTCGGCGGGTCATCGACATCCTGCCCGGACGAGATGGAGAGGCTCTGAAGCAGTGGCTGAGGAACCATCCGAGCGTCGAAGTCATCACACGGGACCGTTGGCTGGCTTACGCGGAGGCTGCCAGAGAAGGCGCGCCCCAGGCCAAGCAAGTGGCCGATCGTTGGCATTTGTTGAAGAATCTTCGTGAGGCAGTCGAACGCATGCTCGCCCGGTTTTCATCCCAAATCCATGCGGTCACACACGAGGAAAAACCAAATGAAGTAACTTCCCAGAATCCTACTACCGAATTGGAACTATCCACTTCATCCCAAGCAGTCGAATCCTCGCAAAACTCATCGACACTTCAACAACCAGAATCCAAGAACATTTCTCCGCGTGATCAGGGTCGGGAAGCCAAAAAGCAAGTCCGGCAACAGCGACATCGCCTGGTGAAAGAATTA
>DASZJS010000510.1:0-4056 GCA_035947935.1 Gemmata sp.
CGATCAAGGCCCATCTGGTGGACCGGGCTCAAGATGGGCCGGTGACCCAGCTCGCTCAACTGTCTGTGATGATCCTCGGTGCGGGTGGTGTGGCCCGGGCTCTGGCGTTTGGGTTACACAGGGAAGGTGCCCAGATCACTATCACGGGGCGAACCTATGAGCGAGCTCAAAAACTTGCTGAAGAGGTGAAGTGCAAGGCGGTGGACTGGCACGCCCGGCACAGCGTTTCGTTCGATGTATTGGTGAACTGTACGCCTGTCGGGATGCACCCGAATGTGGATGAAGCCCCATGCCATTTCAGCGTTCTGAAGCCAGGAGTGACCGTTTTCGACACCATTTACACCCCCGAAACAACGCTGCTTTTGCGCGAAGCCCGGGCTCGCGGCTGCCAGACGATTACCGGGGTCGATATGTTTGTCCGACAGGCAGCCCGACAGATTGAGTTATTCACCGGGCTCACCCCGGACATCGCGATCATGCGCGAGATCATGCGAAAGGCTCTTTCGCCGCTGACCCGCGCATTCGAGAGCGAGGATGAAGAGACAGAGCAGAATGACGAGCCCGAAAAGTCCACGGGAGAAAATGAACCGGGGTGAACGACGGTCGAGGTATGTTCCGGAACTACGAACCTGACTCTGGCGGTTCCAGCACCTCCCGCCACGGTCGAGGAACTTTCCCCCATGCGGCAGAGTAAGTCACATCGAGTGGAACGTAAATCTCGGGGGTCAGGAAGAGTGGCAGACTTGGGAGAGAGTCGCCGACTGCTACTGGTTCGACAAAAGCCCGCTTGATCGGTCCCGCCGAGTAAGCAGCCAGGCTCAGTGGTTTGTCCGACGGCAACTGGAAGTCGGTGGTTTTCAATTCCGACCAGATGAGTGGGTGAATCCCTTGCGGATCACGTGGCCCAGGCGGGAACAGGTCGAGAATCATGAGATGGATCCCACTTTCGGGCTACCGAGGCATCGTCTGTCCGGTCAGTGAATCGAGTTTGGGGGGAAGAGTTGCAACCGTAACGCCACCGGATATCGAAGGAGTATGCGAGCCGTTTGCAGTAGGCTCGCGTGTGGTGTTTGGCAGAGTGAGTTGCAGTGCAAGAACATCCGGATTACCGAGTCCCGCCACTCGCTCCGGTAACGAGTAGTAATCCGGTGGCAAAAGCCCATCGTTGAGGACACTATCAATTGCAGCGATCCAATGGAGGTGGAATGCGTGGAAGATTCCGGCATCCACCCGCGTCCAATCGTGGACAGGCATGTGGTTCCTCCCCTTACTCGCTCAACGCTGGGGCGGGCGTCCAGGAGAAATCGAAGGGTGGCTCGACGCGTTCCTCGTGGCCACCACGATCGCGGAAGATATGCAGCACGCGCACACGCGATAGGTCATCGAACTTCGGTTCCGGGTACAGGTCCGACCGGAACGGATTGCCCGGTTCGTACTCGTGGATCATCACCTTGACCTTCGGTAGCCCGCGGAAATGCAGCTCTTCGGCTCGCCGCTGCCCACCGTGGACATCGTACAGTTCGGTAATGACACGCAACACTCTTTCGAGGTTGCGGAAGCTAACGCCATCCTCCACGAAGATCATGTCCACCTGAGTGGCGCGGAGAACAACGTGGGCGTGCTGTCTTGCCCGCGCTGGGAGTATACGATGGTAAGGTGGGCCAACGAGGGGTGGGGCCGTGTCTTCGGCATTGGCATCCGCATCCTCTCTCCCAACACCATCCACGAACCACCAGTGCGGAGCCAACCAGAATCCGCCGCCACTCGGCCCTTTGAATGGACTCGCACGCTTGAACAACTTCTGCAAACCGCGGAACAATTGCCTACGGACCTGGATCTCGTCGCGCCGGTCGAGTCGCTGTTTGACTTTTCCTTCTTCCAGATCCGTAGCACTCACCTTGAGTGGCCACCGGGGGTCAAACTCCGTCGCCTCCGATTCTTCTTGTGGAACGATCACAACCCCAACCTGACCACGTTCTCTCAAAGCTGGAACTGTCCGCACATTCCAGGCCCACGCCCGTATTGCCCTGGCCGCACGATGGATAGCGAGTGGATCGCTTCCCCCCACATGAGCGGTTGGTCCAATTCGTCTGGCCGGATCGTTTCGACGTGCAGACAGGAGCCAAAGCCCCACCACCACCAAAAGCCCTGGCACGAACCACGCCGCAACCGCTCCGAACAGGACAGTGAGCGTCATGGTATCTTCCGCTCGTGGCGGCCCGAACAATCGACCGCCACAAGCGGTGAGTAACACGTCGAACACGAGCAGCGTTGCAAGTGCGCCAACCAACGCCAGCACCCGGTGGACCGGAACCGCGTAAACCGGCTTGTCGGGAGCGGATCGCCACAATACCGCCGCGCCATCCGTGCCCTTGGGAAGGTAAATCACCCACACTCCGAAAGAAACGATCAAGCACAGCCCCAGAATCCATGTGGGCGGGATCCACCACGCAATCGTTGAGACCAGAATCGCGTACCCGACCACGGCTGCCAGTTCGGCACCGCGGCGATCGGTGTCCCCAAGCCATCTCTTGAGTGACTTATCGAGTACCGCGACGGGAACGAATACCCCAACGAACGTGACCGCCAACAGACTCACCCAGAGGAGCATGAGGGTGATGAGATAGAGGGTGTATGAAGAGTAGAAACCAATGACTCGCCATCCAGTCGGAAATACGGCCCAGGCTGCTGTTGCGAACCCGCTCCAGATGACAAGAACCGTGGCGAGAAGCCACACGGCGGGGGGGGTGCGGCGAGGAACAGGCGGCGTCCCACGGAGGTCGAGCCCGTGTTCGTAACGAAGCCCGGCAAGCGACCCGCCCACCCATCTACCCCAGTTGCCAAGCCCCCGAACCCAGCCGAGCGGTTCCCGCCTATGTCGGGCCACGATCGCCAAAGCCGCCGCTAGGAGGGCGAACCCGGCGAGCCCATCGTGAAAGTCTGTGGCGGCATAACGACCTGCTATTTCGAGGCCAACCAGGAACCCGCAGATACTGAGCGTGAACCACCCGCCCGCAGGCAGGAGCCGACCGCTCCGGGGGAAAACCGAAGTAAGCAGCTTCATGAAGGTATTTCACCACACGGCGGGGCAGATGCCAATCGGTTTGCGCGGTCCTCGCGACCTGCCCGCGAGGCGATAACCATTTTACCATTCCTACCGGAACAGGTTATGTATCACTTGACGAAAAGTTACAGATGGGTTCAAGTTGAGTGCTTTTTTCACCCACAGCTGACGCACCGGGTTTGCCCGAAAACACCCTCACACTTCCTCCGACCCCACCATCACCGATCGGAGTTCGCCAGCCAGGAACACCGAGCCGGTGACGCACAACAAATCCTCTGGAGCTGCGTTCAACCGGGCCACCGACCAAGCCTCGCGAGCCGTTGGGTGGATGGTGAACGGCTTTCCCGGAGCAACCTCCGCCAGCACCCCAGCCAGTTTCTCAGGTGCCACAGACCGGGGATTGTTGCCGTATTTCGTCAGGTGTAAGTGGTCAAAATACCCTGCCAGTATACGGAGGATTTCCGCATACTGCTTGTCCGAAGACACGCCAAAAACGACTGCCTTGCGGCCAGTTGAGGGGAAAAAATGGGCCAGCGTATCGACCAGTGCTTCCGCACTAGGGACATTATGGGCCGTATCGAGGATCGCTGCGGGGTATTTGGAAACAAGTTCGATTCGGGCCGGCCATAAGACATTGGCCAATCCCCGACCAATCGCCAGGTTGGGGATCGACAGACCGGCATCCTCGAGCTTTTCGCAAACCGCAACGGCGAGCGCCGCGTTGTGGGCTTGGTGAGTGCCAAGGAGGTTCAACGAAAGTTCCGGGTAAGTGCGGCGTGTCGTGGTGATCGTCAGTTTCGGTTCACTCGGGTCGAGCAGATAGTCGTATCGAAAATCCTTCCGAAGTTCGTGTATTGGTGCATCCAGTTCGGTTGCAACCGTTCGGATTATCTCTCGCGGTCCATCCCGTGCCACTCCACTTACAACCGGGACTCGTCGCTTGATGAGTCCCGCTTTCTGGTACGCGATTGCTTCGAGAGTGTTGCCAAGTT
>DASZJS010000511.1:0-4529 GCA_035947935.1 Gemmata sp.
CCGGCAAGGGCTCTCCAAGAGGGGTGTTGGAGCATTTGCCCCCTGGCGAGGAGGTGAACAGAGCCAGAATCACGACTGGCAACACAAGCAGGCCAGCGCGGGTGAGGTGATAACCGCCAGGCATGGAGAGTCTCCGAGGAAAAGCGTGGGGGCAGGGGTGAGTAAGTTTGTTGTACCAGCCAGACCATGAAGGGGGAACAGCCAGCCAGAGGAACCGCGGGATGAAACGTGAATCATCGAATAACGAGGCAATCGAGCAACCCTTGCTCGAAGGTCAGCCAGTCGAGTCCTTCAGCAAATACTTCAAGGCGACTATCCCGGCGGTATGCAGTGGGGGCAACGCTAACCGCCGTGCCAGCCCGATTCACTATCGCCCACTCATCGGTGAGCCGGAAAACGCCTTTGAGCCGAGTAATACCTTGGCTTCTCCCCAGCAAACCCAGAAGTTTCCCCTCATCGAACACATCATCTGGTGTGAACAACCACCCGCAGCACGCGGGATGAACGCCGGGCGGCGATGGGTAACGAACGGGGTGACCTGGTTTTAATCCGCCCTCACCCCCCAACCCCCTCTCCCTGGGGGAGAGGGGGAGTGAACTGGAATGTGTCGTAGGCACACATTTCGCTTCTATCTCCCCCTCTCCCGCGGGGAGAGGGGGTTGGGGGGTGAGGGCGGTTTGAAATGGTGGCGGGGGGGTGAGGGCATCAACGATGCGTTGCAGTGCAGTGACAGGTTCTTCAAGAACCTGTTCGTTCCGGAATCGCAGCACAGCGAAACCGTTTTCCCGCATCCAATGATCCCGTACACGATCCTTTTCCTGCTGATCGGGGATGTCGTGAACTCCTCCATCGAGTTCAATGCACAGGCGGGCCGAGTGGCAATAGAAATCAGCGATGTAAGGGCCAACATTGTGTTGGCGACGGAACTTGGAGTTGCTCAGTTGGCGGTCACGTAAGCAGTCCCAGAGGAATTGTTCCGCTGTTGTTTGTTCCCGACGCAATTCCCGAGCCCGCTGAAGGAGCAGTTCCGGGATATGGCGATCACGGGCCGCGAGTTCTGAGAGCCGTTGCGATTCATCCTCGCCAGAGAAATCCGCCCTCACCCCCCAACCCCCTCTCCCCGGGGGAGAGGGGGAGAAAGAGGCGTGATGTGTACCCATAGCCGACTCGCTTTCTTCACACTCACTCCCCCTCTCCCCCAGGGAGAGGGGGTTGGGGGGTGAGGGCAGCGTTCTCCCCCTCTCCCCCAGGGAGAGGGGGTTGGGGGGTGAGGGCGAATGCCCATGTGCTTCCGGATACAACGGTAACCGTTCATCGTTCGCAGTGAGGTCGAGCCAGGCCGTATCGAGGCGACCATAGGTCGTGCCAGCGATCAGGAGTTTCGGCGGGAACAAACCATTCGCCCACTTCTGGAAATCGGCCACGAGTTCCGGAGTTGCTGTGTCGAGCTTGTTCATCACCACCACATCCGCGATTTGAATCTGGTCGATGAACACAATGTTGTCGCGCATCTCGAGTTTGGCGAAATCAGCAGGATCGACGATGCCCAGGACAGCTCGAACATCGAGCCGATCGGCATAATTCGTCCGAAGTGTATCGAGCAATCGCGCGGGATGACCGAGTCCGGTGGTTTCGATAATCAAACGATCGGGCTTGGCATCGAGCAACAGGAAGTGCAGAGCTACCGGCAGGTACGGGGCGGAAGCGCAGCACACACACCCGCCACCAACTTCACGAACCGTTACGCCGTCCGGGCTGCTTCCTTCGATCATAGCTCCATCGATGGATACATCGCCGTACTCATTCACGAGTACGGCCCACCGCTCCCCCGTGGTCTTGTGCTTCAACAAATCGATGACAGCAGTTGTCTTACCGACACCCAGAAACCCGGTGATGAGGTTGGTTGGAATCGGTGGCATCGGATCTCAATAGAGCGGAACTGGGCGACGAAGTGATTCTATCCGAAGCGTCGGCAGAAGATTCTCCAGGATGTTGCTCAATAACATTTTGCAATCGAAACGCAAATCGTGGGAAAATTGCGTATGCAATTCCTTCCGCTCGGCCTCTGGATGGGTGGAACGACCGTTCGCCCTACTAAAGTGACCATATGAGCCACCCCGTTATCCGCGATTATCTGCGCGCTGCCGTCGGGGGAACCCCAACCGGGCCAGCCGATGCCGATCTCCTCGCTCGGTTCGCGGCGTCCCAGGATGAAGCGGCATTTGAACTGCTCCTCTGGCGACATGCAGGGCTTGTCCAGCGTGTGTGCCGGGGGCTTCTTGGGGACCATCACGCCGCGGAAGATGCGGCCCAGGCTGCATTTCTGATTCTGGCACGCAAGGCTCACACTTTCGCGGGCCGAGGCTCGGTGGTCGGCTGGCTCTACCGAATTGCCCGGCGGGTGGCAATTCGACTGGCGAAGGATCGCATTCGCCGCGAGACAGCCTCGACCGGGTTGGATCGTATTCCCGCTGCCCAACGAGAGTCCACCGCTTCATCGGACGAGGTGGAGACTCTCTGTGCCGAAGTCGATCGTCTGCCCGAACGGTATCGGGTTCCGGTTTTGCTCTGCTTCTTCGAGGGGCTCACCCACACGGAAGCAGCACGCCGAACCGGGTGGGCCATCGGCACGGTAGCCGGACGTCTTGCCCGGGCGAAGGATCTGCTCGCGCGTCGGCTCTCTAGCAAGGGCGTCGGCATTGCGACAGTGATTCTCACGGTTCCAGCCGGAAACTTTGTCGGCAGTATGGCCCACGCGGCAGCCTCGTTTGCAGTCCGGGGTGTGGTCGTTCCAGGTGTTAAGCCAACCGTTACCTATCTTGCCGAAGGAGTGTTGAAAGCTATGACCACGACCAAGTTGAAATTCACCGCTGTAGCGGCCTTTGGGTTGATCGCGATCGTCACCGGCTGGACCATGTCTGTCGCCGTTTCACAACAACCTCAGGCTCAACCTACGAACACGGTTATCGCTCAAGCACCAGCGCCGGTACAACCAGTTCAGCCACAGAAAAAGGATCCCAAAGAACGGATAGCCTCTAGAAGAGATCAGATTGAGTGCTCAAACTCGCTGAAGCAAATCATGCTCGCGATCCTTAATTATTACGCTGCTTTCAACGAATTGCCGCACGACATCACAGACAAGGATGGGAAGCCGCTGTTAAGTTGGCGCGTGGCGATATTACCATTCGTCGAACAAGCCGCTTTGTTTGAGGAGTTCAAACGCGATGAAGCGTGGGACAGCGAACACAACAAAAAACTGCTTGCCAAAGTCCAGATGCCTGCATCTTACCGGCTTGGCTTCCAGAAAAAGGAAGACACGAAGACGTACTTTCAGGTCTTTGCAGGACCAGGGACGCCGTTCGAGCCCGGCCAGAAGTTAAAAATCACTGATATTACCGATGGGACTTCAAACACACTTGGCGTAGTCGTGGCTGGTCCCCCTGTGGAGTGGACCAAGCCCGCAGATATCGCCTACGACCCCAAAAAGCCGGTAGCCAAGTTGGAACTTCCGTTCAAGAATGTTTTCGCCGCTGGCTTTATGGATGGTTCCGTTCATTCATTCAACCCGGATCTCGATGCCAAAATTCTCAAGCTACTCATCGAACGCGCCGATGGGCAACCAATACCTGATCTCTCGAAATACGAAGCAAAAATTCCCCTCACCCTCACGAAGGAAGAGATCGAAGCGCTCCGGGGTGTTTTGAAAGAGGATCAGCGAATTCTCGCAGCTATCGGCGAACAACTCAAAGAACACCAGAAACTCCTGGAAGAACTGGCAAAAAAACCAGGTCTGAACGAACTGGAATTCGATGGCGATTTTTTTGGGTTCGCAAAATGGGGAGACCCCAGTGTACTTGCCGAGATCCTAGAGGAATTGAAGAACAAAAACGAAGAACTGAGGAAGGTTGTCGAAGGTAAAGGGAAAAAGTAATCGCGCTCAAAGCAAATGTTAGTTTACTGACAAATCAGTTCTTCAAATGACAGTGCCACTGGGTTGCAGGCGAAACTGCAACCCAGTGGCATTTTCCATTGAGTTGATAGGTTCGCAATGATGTTGTTCAAGAATCCTTTGCAACCAGTAAAGTGAATGTGCGAAAAATTGCGTATGCAATTCCTTTCGCCCGGCCTTTGGATGGATGGAACGACCGTTCGCCCGACAAGTGACCACATGAGCCACCCCGTTATCCGCGATTATCTGCGCGTTGCCGCCGGGGATGACCCAACAGGGCCAGCCGATACCGATCTTCTCAATCGGTTCGCCAAATCTCGGGACGAAGCTGCGTTCGAGTTGCTCGTCTGGCGACATGCAGGACTCGTCCAGCGTGTGTGCAGCGGGGTTCTTGGGGACCACCATGCCGCGGAGGATGCCGCTCAGGCCGCATTTCTGATCCTCGCCCGCAAAGCTCACACATTCTCGGGCAGCAGGTCTGTCATCGGGTGGTTGTACCGGATCGCCAGACAGGTTTCAGTTCGACTGGCGAAAAATCGGAGTCGTCACGCGGCGAATTCAACCGGCCTGGATCGTATTC
>DASZJS010000512.1:0-10391 GCA_035947935.1 Gemmata sp.
GAAAGGTCTTAGGCGAGCCGGGAGCGTCAGCGGCCGGAGGCTACTCAACTCCAATAACTTCCGCTCACGACTCCTCAACTGTTACCCCGCTTTGAACCCGCGCTATTTCTCCACAATGTCCTCGGCATAGCTGCTTTCGTACTCGAATTTGGTGCCTTCGCCCTGATAGTTGGGCAATTCGGCTTTCGCCTTCAGCCGGGCAGCGTGATACTTCCCGGCAGCGGTGTTGAAGTACACTTCACCCGTCCAAAGCATCGGCACAAGGGGCACTCGTTCGGAAATTGTCTTCGGAGGATCCTTCAGGCTTGTCTCGACCGTTGCAGCTGTGAGTCCGTCCTTTGCCCCAGAGCATGTATACTTCTGCGCGAACTCATAGCTTTCCCCGGTTCCGAGTGGTGGATCGAGCTTCAGAGTGAAGGTACGATCCCACGTCTGACCGGTTGTGGGGCCAGTGTCCGGGAGTATCATTCGGAACGGCAGTTCAGCCTGGAGTCGATTCGATGATCCGGCTTTCACCTCTTTCACTTCGACGATGCGACCTTGTTGATCCACCCGAATCGTGAGTATTGGGAGGTTCAGATACGCGGCCATCGACTTCGCGCCATCGGGAGTCGCGGAATCGAGAACCGAAACGCTCCCATCGGGTAGGCGATTCTCGCTTTTCATCTCGGTGATGGTCATTTCCAGGGTGGCAATCCCAGCCGAATCAATCTCTTTCACAACCCACTTCTTCATAAGTGTGAGGTTCGTGCTTGCTTCGGTGGTAACGGGTTTGCCAGTCTTGTCGTCGAGGGCAGTTTCTCGCACGATCGTCCGATGGAGAACCTTGTAGGTAAGAGTCTGATTCTGCTGCCATTTGAACCGAAGAACTGGGTTCGCTGCAGGTGCAACTGGCGGTTCAGCCTGGGCTGTGGATGGGATGAGAGTCAGAGTGAGGAATACGAATCGCCGGAACATGGGGAGTTTTCTCCGTACCGGTCATGGCAAAACTTGGAATGCTGGCAATACCATTGGTGAGAGAAACTGAGAAGACCAAGTTCGGGCTTCGCCAGTGTTCAGTGTTCAGTGTTCAGTTTTCAGTGAAGACATTCAGACGCCGCATGCGAAGTTCCAATGTCTTCGCTGAAAACTGAACACTGAACACTGCGAAGCTGAAGCCTGCGGCACCACATTGCCAAATTGACAGTGATCGTCTTCCCACAGTTTTGTCCGACTCATCGCACCCGGTCGCTCCAAGTTGTTACTTTTCAAGGCGATGATATTTCTCCAGAGCGTCCCATCGAGTTTGGCACGCGGGTTGAACACTATTCTGCACGGGCAGGTAAAAACCCCGAATCCTTTCCTCGTTCGACCCCATCAAAAGAGGTAGAGGGGACAAAACTGAACAGGGAACACCAAACGGAGGTCAGCCATGCTTCTGAATCGACGTCATCCACTTGGGACGCTCTGGCACGAGTTTAATCAAGTGCAAGATGAGTTCACCAAGTGGTTTGGCAGAACGGTCGGAAACCCTACCGACCCACAGTTGAGCGTTTGGGAGGATGAGAACGCCGTCTACGCCGAAGTCGATTTGCCCGGCATCGATCCGGCAAAACTGGAGATCACAGTCACGGAAGGCAACCAGTTGACCGTCCAGGGTGAGCGAGTGCCACCGACAATTTCGGGTGCAGCATGGATTCGACAGGAGCGGCCATTCGGCAAGTTTGTTCGGATTGTCGGGTTGCCGACTCTGGTGGATGCAGAAAAGGTCGATGCGAAGTACGAGAACGGAATTCTGCGTTTGACGCTTCCCAAGCACGAAGCTGCCAAGCCGCGGAAAATAACCGTTACAGGGTGAGTAACCTCAAGCGATTGCCAAAAGTAGCGCATCCGGAATCATCGTCACCTGCCGGCCAGCCGAGCGGGTTATTCAAACAGAGGAGGTTCTAGTTATGTCGAAGCAGATACACAATGGGATGTCACACCCAACTGCGGAGAACGATTCGACGGAACGCAGTGGAGCCGTGAGCCCACGAGTGGATGTGTTGGAAACAGAGAACGAATATCTGGTTCTGGCTGACATGCCGGGAACCAAGCCGGAAGAGGTGGATGTCCGGTTTGAACAGGGCGAACTTTCCGTCCACGGGCGGCGTGCAACCCGCAAGGACGAGTTCACCACTTACCATCGGACGTTTGCAGTGGCGGATACGGTAGCAGCGGACAAGATCACCGCTGAACTAAAGGCCGGTGTACTCACGATACGACTGCCAAAGGTCGAGTCTGTAAAGCCGAAAAAGATCGCCGTGAATGGCTAATTCTTTGAGGGATGAAGGATGAGGGATGAGGGATGAAGGAAGACAAAAGAAGAAAGGCATTTCGGCATCTTCTTTTGTCTTCCTTCATCCCTCATCCCTCATCCTTCATCCTTTCTTGAATGAATCTCCCCTTCCCCAGACCCTTCCGGCTGTACTAAGCTTCAGAACCTCACCCCCAACTAAACTGGAAGAGTCTTTCATGTTCGCCCGCCGCGACTACATCCGCGATTACATGATGATTCCACCCGGAACGGGTGAGGCCGCAGTCGTAAATGCGATCGTGGAGATTCCGAAAGGCCGACGGAGCAAGTTCGAGGTGGACAAGGTCACCGGGCTCATCAAACTCGATCGGTACCTCTACAGTTCGGCCGTTTATCCCGGAGATTACGGATTTATTCCCCAAACCCTCGCTGAGGATGGCGATCCCCTCGACATTCTTGTGATGGTCAACGAGCCGACGTTCTCGGGATGCCTGATCGAGGCCCGCGTGGTCGGAATATTCCGAATGAAAGACAAGGGACTCAACGATTTCAAAATCCTCGCGGTGCCCCACAAAGATCCACTTCTGGCTCACATTCGTAAGCTGGACGATGTCCCCGTTCACTACGTTCGCGAGGTCGAATTCTTCTTCGCCACGTATAAGCAGCTTGAAGGAATTACAATCGAGTCACTCGGCTGGGCCTCGAATGACGAGGGGACGGCCGAAGTCAGATCTTCAGTTGAACGATTTCGAGCCTCTCTCGGAAACGTCCGGGATTGACGATCGACCGGTCGTTCCGGCGACGCATTTCGCGCCGCGCAATAGTGTCGGTACACTCGCGCTTCTCATCTGTTCCTCATTGCTTAGACCGGAACCGCGGGTATCTTCCAAGTGTTGAAGATTAGGTGTCGTTTCCATCCCTGAGTTGCCCGCCCGCGTTGAGACAGCCAGATATGCAAACAAAGAACAACAACAATCGAGCGCGTCTGAGCGTGGAAACCCTGGAAGATCGAACAGTCCCGACGTACTTCGGTGCGAGTGGGGGGGAAAGTATCGCAATTGGGGCTGTACTGTCTTTGCCAGGACCAGGACCCAACGACGTTATTACGGGCACTGGTCCGGGCACCCCTGGCCTTGTCAGCATCCGAAATTCGTCGAATCAACTCTTACAATCGTTTTACCCCTTCGGCAGTTTCACGGGTGGGGTATATGTGGCAACGGGGGATGTAACCGGAGATGGGCACGATGACTTGATTGTATCGACCGGAGTCGGAACGACCGGGACAGTGGAAGTGTATGAGTACATCAACGGTGGCTTGCAATTAATCTCATCCATCACTCCATTCGGACCCAACTACTCCGGAGGGATTGATATCGCCGTGGGGAATGTCACGGGCCAAGTGGTGACCGCTGGTGCCGCGGGCGTGGGCGCGGTCGACCAGATCGTCGCTGGAATGGCGAATGGTGGCTCGACGGTACGGGTGTACGGCTACGACAACTCATCTGGAACGCCCCAGTTCGATATGCTTCGCACCTTCCAGGCCTATGGAGCGGGTTATACCGGTGGGGTCACCCTCGCAGTAGCCAACATCGATACTCAAGTGAACTCTCCCACCGATCCGGTTAATCACGACTACGCCTCGATCATCACGGGGATGGCCACGACTCTTCCCGAGGTGGCAATCTGGAACGCTCAGCAACCGACAGTCACTCTCCGGGCAGCGTACATGGCGTTCAGCACCGCGATCGCCGCGAATCACCATGGAATTAATGTTGCCGCTGGCGATACCGATATGCAGCGTGGGGCTCAGATTTTCGTCAACTTGCGAGGCACGGGTACCATCCGGGTTTTCAACGGGCAGACCAGCGCCATCATCACCACGTTCAAAACCTACCCTCCGGCTTACGGAACGATGGTGAACATGGCGGTCGGAGGTATCACCAGCTACGCTCCCACGCAGGATGATTCGGTTGTCGGCACATACTACCTCCGCGACCTCGTTGTGGTGGCCGCGAATATCAGCGTCAGACAGGTACCGGTCGATCTCCCAGGCAAGCTCGGGAAGCCTGCAGGATTGAATGGTTCTCACGCTCTTTGATCCCAGTGTCTTTCGATTTCCTTCCGCAAAAAACTTCCCCGGGTTGCGCTGTCGCAACCCGGGGAAGTTTTTTGTCTCGATCACTTTTGCCGTTCTCGGCGAGCAGTGGACATAAGCCTATCCCTTTCACTGTGAAAATCACTTCTTTCAACCAAGTGTGAATCACCAGTGCAACCTTTGGCAGACTGCATATGATTCCTGCGGGCTCACAGCGCGTATGAGGCAGCCGATGAAGCGAGTTCGGATCGGTAATGGCTGTGGATTCTGGGGCGATAACCTTGATGCCCCGCTGCGCCTGGCAGCTTTGGGGCGACTCGACTACCTCACGCTCGAATATCTCGCTGAACTCACCATGTCGATCCTGGCCGTCCAGAAGGCCAAGGATCCGAAAAGCGGTTACGCCACCGATTTCATCGATGTACTGGGGCGGCTTACTCCCATCCTTGCCGACCAGCCGCAACTCAAGGTTATCACCAATGCCGGTGGCATGAACTCGCGGGGATGCGCGAATGCGGCCCGGGAAGTTCTGATGAAGGCGGGGCTGAGTGGGAAGAAAATCGCGGTCGTGACAGGCGACGATCTGATGCCGCGGCTCGGTGAACTCCTCGCTGCGGGGCATACGTTCAACCACCTCGACACCGACGAGCCGCTAACTGTCATTCGCGACAAAGTGGTGAGTGCAAACGCTTATCTTGGTGCAAAGCCAATCGTGGATGCACTCCACCTTGGTGCGGATATCGTCATTACGGGTCGCGTTGCCGATGCCTCCCTGACGGTTGGCCCCGCCGCGTTTGAATTCGGCTGGGGTTTTGGTGAAGCGGATCTCGACCGCATTGCTGCCGCTTCGGTTGCGGGGCACTTGATCGAATGTGGGGCACAGGCAACCGGTGGGCTCTGGATCAACGCGACCGAGAACACACGACTCGACTCGGTTGGTTACCCCATTGCTGAATTGGCGGAAGATGGCACATTCACAATTACCAAGCCGCCGAACACAGGGGGAGTTGTCAATGTCGAGACGGTTTCCGAACAACTGCTTTACGAAGTCGCGGAACCGGCCCGCTACTACACTCCGGATGTGGTTGCGAATTTCACGACCGTGAAACTCACGCAATCCGGACCCGAGACGGTTTCCGTCACGGGCGGCACCAGCAATGGCCTCACCGATACTTATAAGGTGTCAATCGCCTACCGGGATGGGTTCATGTCAGCGGGGATGCTGGTGATCGCGGGTCCGAACGCCACGATGAAGGCTCGTCAATCTGGTGCAATTGTGCTTGAGAAATTGCGAATCGCTGGGCTCACGTTTGCCGCGACAAACGTGGAAGTGCTGGGAGCTGGGGACTGCGTTCCGGGGGTAGTTGGCCCGACGAGCGATCCACCGGAAGTCGTTCTTCGGGTCGCGGTACGCGATCCCCGCAAGGTGGCAGTTGAGCGATTCACCAAGGAATTCGCTCCGCTGGTAACGAGTGGGTTCCCCGGAACAACCGGCTACACAACTGGTCGTCCGCCGGTTCGCGAAGTGTTCGCATACTGGCCGGCCCTGGTGGCCAAGTCCACGATTACGCCTCGCGTGGAGGTGATCTGATGTCAACCATGCCACTCGCGATGATCGCTCACGGCCGCAGCGGCGATAAGGGGAACCACTCGAACATCGCGGCGATCGCTTACACCGATGCCGGGTTTGCGTGGCTTCGCGCGCACCTGACCGCTGAAGTGGTCGCAGCGTACTTCGCGCCGCTCAAACCTTCCCGCGTGGAACGCTATGAGGCCGCGAACGTGCATGGCTTGAACTTCGTTCTATACGATGTGCTTGCGGGTGGTGCCAGCCAGTCACTTCGGATCGATACGCAAGGGAAGACGCTCGCGGTTGCACTTTTGCGAATGATGGTGGCGTTACCGGACGATCATCGTGGGATGCTGCGTCCTGGTGAACCTGGATAGTTCGCCCGGAGATTCCAATGTCCGACCTCGTTCTCTACGCACGCCGCGGATTGGCTGCGGTGCTGACGATTAACCGTCCGGATCAGCGCAACGCCCTGAGTCGGGCGTTGATCGCCGCGTTGTCCGATGCCTTTCACCGGGCTGCTGAGGATTCGACTGTTCGTAGCGTGATTCTCACTGGCAGCGGTACTGCTTTTTGTGCCGGTATGGACCTGGATGAACTCCGCGGCACACTGGGAGCTGAGGGCGAGAAGATCTGGGAAGATGCCGCGAAACTGTCGGCCCTCTACGAACTCATCTACACGCTGCCGAAACCGACAATCGCGGCGGTGAATGGAGCAGCGGTTGCTGGTGGGGCGGGGCTTGTGACCGTCTGCGATCTCGCGATTTCCATTCCGGACGCGAGGTTCGGCTACCCTGAAGTCCGGCGCGGACTCGTTGCGGCGATGGTTCTGCCGCATCTTCTACGACATGTGGGAGAACGCACGGCCCGCTGGCTACTCTTGACCGGCGAGTTGATCGATGCGGTGGAAGCTCTCCGAATGCGGCTTATTAATTCGGTTGCTGCTCCAGACCATTTGATGGATGTGGCCGATTCCTGGACGACTGCGCTGGCCCAGGGTGGACCCAAGGCAATCGCCACCACCAAGGATTTACTGCGGCGATGTTCGCATCAAGCCATCGCTGTGGATGAACTGGCTCGTGCGAGCGCGGAACCGCGGCTCTCGGATGAATGTCGCCAGGGGTTGGCTGCCTTCTTCGGCAAGAAGCCTGCTCCGTGGGTTATGGGGCAGGTTGAGGGGTGATCTGTGCATCAGTCAGATTGATTACTCGGCTCGGAACCGGTGCTGGATCTCATCATGAACCCCATCGTTGGCGTTGGCGAAGTGCTGTGGGACATCTATCCGGACGGCCGGAAGGTGGCTGGAGGGGCACCGTTTAACTTTGCCTTCCACTGTCATCAACTCGGTCATGCCGCTGCGATTGCCTCCCGGGTTGGCAACGATGATCTCGGTCGGGAACTCCGGGCGCGCGTGCGGGAACTCGGCCTTTCGGATGAGCATATCCAGATCGATAAGAAACTACCGACCGGAACGGTGCGTGTTTCGGTGGATAAGGCCGGTCAGCCGACCTACGCGATTGATACCAGCGCTGCATGGGGCAATCTGGAGTGGACCCACACACTGGCTGACTTGACACGCGATGCAGTGGCGTTGTGCCACGGTACGCTCGCGCTCAACGGAGGAAAGGCAAGTCGTCAGGTAATCGACAAGATGGCGTTGCGGGTTCATCAGCACAAAGGGCTCACGATCTACGATGTGAACTTGCGCGGCAAGAGTGCTGACAGTCCCGATGAGCGAGCGGTGTTTTGGTCGCGTTGGCTCAAAGTGAACGATGACGAACTTGGAGCTTTGATGAACCGGGTGGGCGAGAGTATCGATGATGGAGTCTCGGTGAACAGCGTGCAAGAAATGCTCGATCGGCTGAAGGCGGATACGAAGCGAGATGATACGGTGTTGATCGTCACCCGTGGGTCAACGGGGGCTGAAGTGTTCACTCACGGCTCACATCATCGCGAGCGGGCACCACACGCAACGGTCATCGATACCGTTGGGGCGGGTGATGCCTTTACTGCCGCAATGGTGTGCCTGCACCTCGAAGATCGTCCGCTGAGTGAGTGTCTGCGGTTCGCGAACCACTACGCTGCGCGGGTTTGCGAACATCAGGGAGCCACACCCCACATCGATAGGAAAGAAGTGGAGATCGCCGCATTTGGTCATCAACTATATTAATGTTATATCATCTTAAATTATGAGTGTTGGCTTAATACATCTGCAACTCAAATTGGTGAGAAGTGATTATCGTTGACATGTCAATAAGGCGAGTACTACTATCCAACCACTGCTGGAAATTCGATGGTTTGGCGGCGACGTAATTGGAGTATTCAATGAGACGGGGTATCCGAACTGCCGTTTGGCTGCTCGTACTGCTGTGCGGGGCTTGTGACCGCCCGGCCGCAAATTCTGCCAGCCTGAGGCTCACTAGCGAGAGCACTCCCGTCGTGCCAATTCCCCCATTTATAGTCGATGGAGGGGGTTCGCCGGTCAAGCGGGATGAGAACGGGGTTCCCCTCGCGTGGGATCCAGAATTGGATGTTCCGGCTGACGCCTGCGATGAAGCTCGCGACGACCACGAACTCGTCGGGTTGTGGGAGGTCGTGTCGGCCGAAGTTGCCGGTCGAAGCTCCACAGTTCCTTCGACTTACGAGTTTCGCGGTAACAGACTCCGGATCGTTGAGGGGGCGCGGACGTATGATCGGACTTTTGAACTTGACCCCAGATCTGACCCCAAGCGACTGGACTCACGGCAAAAGGTGCCTCAGGGGACCATCGTGTATCGGGCCATTTACCGGCTTGATGGTGATACACTCGTGATTTCAGATATGCGGCCGTTCCGAGCAAGGCCAACTCAGTTCGTAGAGCGGACGACAACTGAAAACGATTTGAGCCTCACACTCCTCCGGCGCGTCCCCGCCCCTAAGTAGTGGATCATTCGGAGTGCCAGGATGAGAAGCGGAACACAGTACGTTTAGTCGTGTGGCTCAGTTTGAACGGTTGTTGCGGGAAACACCTCGTGAAATGAGTGGTGTCTTATGGATCGGTGGTTTGATGGGGTGTATCTCATCGGTCAGTTCAACTGGTTCCGAACTGGTGTTTGGTTGCTGACTCACGGTGGCGAGGCAGCGTTACTGGAACTACCCCCTGCAAGTATCACCGGAATCGGGTTTGGTCCCAATCCCGTGGATCGCGCTGCGATCGCCGTGAGTGAGCTTGGGGTTGTGGTCAAGTTCATCCTCTGCACCCACACCCATATGGATCATTTCAACAAGAAAACATACCGGCGGATGCGGGACCGGTTCGCAGGTGCTACCGCTGTGTTGCAGAGTGGGTTTCGGGATTATATCGGTGAAGAGTCCGGAGTGCGCTATTTTGAAGATGCCGAAGCTCTGTACATCGGTGGCGAACCCGTGCACTTGATCCACGCACCAAAACACAGCCAAACAGATACGATGGTGATCTTCCGTGGTGCAGCCTGTACGGGAGACTGGGAACTCGGCACAGTGCGCACAGTCAACGAGCGAGTGCCCGTCGAAACTCGATTACGATCCTGCGACCGGATGATGGGGTTCGCTCGCGAGGGGTATCACATCCACCGTACATTTTCGGTTCATGCCAACGACCGTCGAGAGAACGTGGACTTCCCAGCCCTCATGGCAGAGACACGCGAAGACCACAAGTTGTGGTGAAATAGCTGCTCACCGAACGCGTCCTGACCCGTCCGTTTCTCTCGCATATCTGCGGGAACTGGCCATGTCTACCAAACTCGATTGGCCCTCACTACACTTTTGCCGCATGAGGTCGGCCGGAGCAAGCCACCCCGCGGGGCAGCTTCACCACCAGAACCGAACACGGGGCTTCTCGCATTACCTTTTCGGCAACGCTGCCCATCGCCGGGCGATCCGTGCCGGTTCGCCCGTGAGTGCCGATCACGATTACATCAATGCCGGCATCGGCGGCATATCGGATGATCTCGGTTGCCGGATCACCGTTCAGTAGCACATGAGAAACTGCGATTTTCGGGTTTACCGGCCGCACCTGTTCCAACTGCTCCTGCCAGTGCAATTTATCCCCGGGCGCATTGGAGGTGTGGACGTATGCCACGATCAAACTCGCCCCATATGTCTCGGCCAACCCGAGAGCGTGGAAATAAGCCTGGTTCGAGTAGCTGGAGAAATCGGTGGGGTAAAGGATCTTCTTAACGTGGATCACGATTCGCCCTCCCGCGGTTGGGCTGGCCCATCCGGCCATCATTGGACATATTATCAACGCCGCGGGCAAGCCCCAAGTCGCAAGTTCACGAGCCAGCCCGATGGGGTGTGCCACTAGATTCCTGAATTACTCACGTTGCCAGGGTCCAGTAGGTTTCCCAGAGGGTGCTGTGGCTCAATCCGACCAACGCTGCCATATTTTCGGCGTTTCGCTCGACCCAACGAGCCCCCCGAGCTTTGAGACG
>DASZJS010000513.1:0-4445 GCA_035947935.1 Gemmata sp.
CGTCTCAAAGCTCGGGGGGCTCGTTGGGTCGAGCGAAACGCCGAAAATATGGCAGCGTTGGTCGGATTGAGCCACAGCACCCTCTGGGAAACCTACTGGACCCTGGCAACGTGAGTAATTCAGGAATCTAGTGGCACACCCAAGGGCATATCCTACCCACAGCACAACTTGTCCGTCACACGAGTCTTCTGTAACCTGACACATCGTTACCCGATTTCCCCGAACCCGAGTTTGTCATGTCAGCCACCCGCGGCGAATTGTTCGCCGGTGTCACAGTCGCCATCGTCACCCCATTTCGCAGCGGCGAAGTGAATTGGGACGATCTTGGGAAACTGGTGGACTGGCATTGCGAGCAAGGGACCGATGCTCTGGCACCTTGCGGCACCACAGGTGAATCGCCCACACTTACACATGATGAAAACGAGCGCGTGGTCGCTTTTGTCTGCGAACGAGCTCGCGGTCGAACGAAGATCATGGCCGGTACCGGTTCAAACTCCACCGCCGAGGCCATCCGGATGACCAAGGCGGCCAAAAAGGCCGGGGCCAACGGGACACTCCAGGTTGGGCCGTATTACAACAAACCAACTCAGGAAGGCTACTTTCGGCACTTTGCGGCAATAGCCGAAGCCACCGATCTGCCCATTGTCGTTTACAACATCCCCGGCCGAACCGGCTCGAACATTCTTCCCGAAACGCTCGCGCGGATGGCCGAGAAATGCCCAACCGTTGTTGCCGTGAAGGAAGCAACCGGATCGCTCGATCAGGCAAGCCAGACCGCTGCTCTGACCGATCTCACAATCCTCAGCGGCGATGACAGTTTGACACTACCGATCATGAGCATTGGTGGTAAGGGTGTCGTGAGCGTGGTCGGGAACATCGTTCCCAGAGACATGATGGCTCTGGTGAAGGCGTTCGCGGCTGGGAAGATCGAAGAAGCTCAGAAGTGGCATCGGAAACTCTTCCCACTTTGTCGGGACATGCTCGGCGTTGCCACAAACCCTATTCCCCTGAAAACGGCCATGAAACTCCTTGGCCGGGGCACCGGCGAAATGCGTTTGCCGATGTGCCCAATGGATGCAGCCAGCGAGGCCAAGGTTCGCCAGACGCTCGTGAATTACGGATTGCTGTGATCTGGCAATGGCTCAACAGAAAAGCCACGGAACAACTATTCCGAGGCTTTCTGCGTTCAGATGAGTTCAATCGAAGGTGCTGCCTGTCCCGACCGAAGCGTTTCGAGTAACCCCGAGTGGTTCCAGCAATCGATGCCTTCCAGTATTTTGCCATTTCCGAACCTGAGCCACGTCATCCCGCGGAACGAGACCCTCCGCTGGGTCGGTTCCACTCCGAGCCCAGCACCGCGGTGCGTACCCTCGACCCGCCATCGGACTACTACGCGGTCGCCCTCTGCAACTGTGTCCTCGATTATGAGACGGAGATCGGGAAAGGATTCAAGGAACGGGGTATGTACCTGTTTCAGGAACTCTTCCTGTCCTTGTAGGGAGCCCGAATGCGTGTGGCCGTAGCTATCGGGCGTCAGTAGTTCGCGAACAGTTTCAGCTCGTCGCTGGTTCCAAACCTCCTCGAACCAACGCCGCGCAATTGACTCGTTTGAAGCCGTCATGGGCACCTTCCCCGACTTCTTTGCGATGGTGGCGACCATTGTCAAAGACCGGTGGTATCGCTTCGCTTCGACCACCGGTTAATTGCTTGGCTCCCTCCGGGGGTCGGTATTCGCTCACGCCCCAGCCGGATCTTTGCCGCCAACCCACGGGCCTTCGAGCTTCTGGTAATCTGGCGGTGTGAGGGTGCTGCCCTTGTCGTCGCCTGTCCAGCCAATGATCTGGTTCGGCGTGCCCCGCTTCTTGCTGCGAGCTTCCCACTGCGCTGCCCACGAGGCATCGGCTTCTTTCGGCACTCGCTTTTCCTTATCCCAGAACAATGCCTTGCCGAACCGATAGCTTTGCACGCCCATGTTCACGGTCGAGAACGCCGCCGCTCCGAGTTCCGGTGTGCTGAAGGTCTGTCGCCGCGCTTCCTTGTCCGCCATCCGGACGTGTTCGAGGAAGTTTTCCCACAAGGCATAGGTGGCGTTGCCACTCTTCTCGTTCTTGTACGTGACGATCGGCTTCTCTCCCTGATCCTTGGGCTTGCTCGGACCACCCGAGAAGTATTGTCCGTAAACCTCGTAGCCGGTGATGTAGTCGCCGTTACCCAGGAACTTGATTGTACCCAGGTGTCCGCGGATGATCTCGCCGAGTTGCGTGTCGTTGCACATCGTTGCCGAGATGATGAGTTGGCAGCCTTCGTTGTAGTCCGCGACCACTGTGGCCACATCCGGCACATCGCGGCCATCGTACTCCATGTATAGGCCGCCCCCGCCAACAACCCGTGCGGGGAACCTCACGCCCATCGCGGAGATCAGGTGTGTCGTCTGGTGGACGAACAAGTCGGTGAACATCCCGCCACCGAATGGCCAATAGCAGCGCCATTGGCCCCAAACTGCCCGGTCGAACGGCATCTCTTCGGGAGTCGGGCCGATCTTGTGCCCACCAATCTCGAAATCGCACCCGAGGAACATCCGCCAGTCGATGGTTTTCGGGGTCATGTCCTTCTTGATGGGGTAATAGCGCCACTGACCGACGCTCGAGTTCCGGTAGTAGCTCGTTTGCCCTTGAAGAACGTGGCCGAGGTTCCCGGCCTTGATATAGTCGTAGGCGGCTCGCCAAGTTGGGTCGGCCATACTCTGAACGCCCACGGTGACCGTCCGACCGTACTTGATCGCTGCATCGACGACCATGATCGCTTCGCCGATCGTCTTGGTCATCGGCTTTTCCATGTACACGTCCTTGCCGCGTTCCATCGCATCAATCGCCATTTTGGCGTGCCAGTGGTCGGGCGTGGCGATGCTGACCACATCGACATCTTTGTTGTCGAGAATGGTCCGGTAGTCCTTGGAGATCCGGTCTTTCCCCGATCCCTCCGGGATGCCGCAAGTTTTTGCGCTGGGGTAGAGCCCCCGTCCCGTGCGTCCTTTCTTGTCGTTGGTCCGCTTGCCCAGTTCAAAGTCCCCATCCCACACATCGCAAACGGCAAACGGCTCAACCGCCTTGCCCTCATCGCGCATATCGACGATCACATCGATGTGTTGCTGGGACCGGCCACCGGTGCCGAGAAAGCCGACCCGGACTTTCTCGTTCGCGGTCATAACCCGGGCATAACTGTTTGCGGGCAGACCCAGTGCTGCCCCAGTTGCTGCTGTGCCGGCCAGAAAGGCCCGACGATTGATGGAATTCTTGGACATGGATATCTCCTAGGTTAAGGGAATGTATAGTTGATTCGTCGATTTTGCACTCCGGCCGCACACGCTACCGGCTCGCCAAAAACCAAAAACGCTTACTACTTTTTCTTCTGATCCAAGAGCCACGTATACAACTCGTCGGTGCCGTAAGCCTTGTCCCACGAATTGTGTCCGACCTTTGGATATTCGGTGTATTTCGGTTCCCCGCCGGCCTTCTTCAAAGCATCGATCATGTCCCTCGACCGCTGCACTAGGACCGCCGTATCGGCATCTCCATGGAAGCACCAGCAGGGGATGTTTTTGATCTTCTCGGCATCCTTTGGGTTCCCACCTCCACAGATGGGGACAATCGCAGCCCACTTGTCCGGATGTGCTGCCGCGAGACTCCAGGTTCCGAATCCGCCCATACTCAATCCAGTGAGATAGACTCGTTTCGAGTCGGTTTTGTATTCCTTCATGACCTCATCGAGTATAGCCAGCGCTCGTTTCCCATCGTCTGAGATTGCCCCCCACCCCCGCTTCTCAGACTGGGGAATGACGGTGATGAAGGAGAACGTCTTCTCGTGCTCCTTGATTGCCGTTCCAATTCCAACCTCGACCGGCATCTTACTGCCACCCTTTGTTTCTCCAGACCCATGCAGGAACAGGATGACCGGGTATTCCTTCGTTCCATCGTAGTCTTTCGGAACAAACACTACATATGGCGATGTGGTGCCATCGGCGTTCTTGAACGTCTTGTCGAGAAAGCCGGTGGTTGGTTTGTCGGCAGCAAGGGTGAAGGTGGGCAGAAGCCCGAGAAAGAGGGCACCGATGATACGGGTCATGGGAGTGGCTCCGAGGAAAAATCTGAGAGGCGAATCTCCGTCAACCTATCACACCAGTTTGCAACCTGCCACCAGGAACTCGGCACTGTCTCCAAACACGGCGAAAAACATCGAACCCGGTCGGGGTATTTCCCGGCCGGGTTCGCGACTTCCTGTATCCGCCGTACCGGCCACTCTGTAGAAATTCAGCCCACAAAGATTGGCGAGTTAATACCGGGTATCGCAGTGAAGAATTCAGCATCGGCTGTGGGCCAGCCACTGGCGGTAAACTGAGAGTCCAGATACCGAGCAGTCTTGCTTCCCGTTCCGTTGGTGACGATGAG
>DASZJS010000514.1:0-2256 GCA_035947935.1 Gemmata sp.
GAGTGCATTCGCAAAGAAATTGTTCGTATCCAATGCCTCATTGCGACCGAAATAATAGGCGTTCCCATGCAAGTTCGTGGTACCCGACCTGGTTTCAACGTTTACGTTCGCACCTCCTCCGCGGCCGTATTGAGCATCATAGAGCGAATTCTGAACCTTGAACTCCTGAATGGTGTCCGGAGCGGGGATCGCGATTCCGGCGCCACCGAAAGGAGTGACCTCGGTGATGTTGGATGCATAACTGTTCGCATCTACGCCGTTGAACATGAAGTTGTTGTCGCCGCTGCGCGCCCCATTGGCGCGGATCTCCTGGCTTCCGGCCCCCAGTTGGGTCGCGTCCACGACGTCGGTATTTATCCCAGCCGTTAGGCTGAGGATCTCGGTAAAGTTGCGATCGACGAGCGGCAAGTGGACGATGGTTTCCTGATCGATGGCTCGTCCCAGAGTGGCGTTCTCCGTTTGAAGGAGCGGGGGCTTAGTGCTAACTGTGGTTTGTTCCTTTGCCCCGGTGATCGCCAGTTGAAGTTTCAGCCGGTTCACTTCGGTGATTTGAACCTGAACACTCTTCAGGACGAGTGGCTCAAATTCGGGGGCGCGAACCGTGAGGTCATATTTGCCCGGTCTCAGGAATGGGACCGAGAAATTTCCGGCGGCATCCGTGGCAAGATCCCGCTCCTCTCTGGTGGCCTGACTGTTGACGACCACGGTCGCACGTGGAACCATGGCTCCGCTGGGGTCGCCCACGGTGCCAGCGATGGCTCCGGTGTTGGCTGTCTGGCCGTGCATCGGGAGAGCGCAGAGAACGAACGCGAAAATTCTAAGCAGGATGCGTCTGGTCGGGATCGCAATCTTCCACATCGCGAGCTCGCTGAAGAACCAACTAGGCGAGTTAAGATCTGGATGAGATCTGGACGCGCGTATTTTACTCCGAATGAGCCGCTTCAGGTAGGGACACTACGCGGCCGTTGGCGCCATCGGGGTTGACGTCCTCATCGCTTGTCGTCAGAATGAGCATCTCGGGGTCGTGCAGCCGTGGCGACGAGGGTGTTCTCCATCTCGGGTCCTTCTGGTTACGTGCTCAGGCCCCTCCGAGAAGCCGCGGACTTCATCCTTTACCGCGGGCAACAACACGGCGACTCGTCGCCGATTTTGGCAGTGGCACCCGCCACAAAACATCCGTCACCTCAGAGTCTCCGGCGGCTTGAGTGCGAATACTTGCTCGCCTCCGAACTCGATCCCGCGTGGGCAGCCAAGCCTCTGGCGCTCACTCGTCACGAGGGTAGAACACTACTCGTACTCCAGGATCCTGGCGGTGAGCCCTTGGACCTGATTCTCAAGGGGGTCCAGGGACCACTGCTTAATCTGACCCGCGTCTTGCACATCGCTGTCGGCTTGGCGGCAGCACTCGCCCAAGTCCATCGTCGTGGCCTCCTGCATAAGGACATCAAGCCGTCGAATGTGCTAGTCGACCACGCCGGCAAGGTGTGGATCACCGGCTTCGGAATTGCGTCCCAAGTGCCGCGCGAGCGCCAGGCGCCGGTATCGCTAGAGATTATTGCAGGAACGCTCGCCTATATGGCACCCGAACAGACCGGCCGCATGAATCGCTCCACAGATGCCCGCAGCGATCTCTACTCGGTGGGCGTCACCTTGTACGAGATTTTCACGGGCGCGCTGCCATTTGCCGCCAACGATCCCCTGGGGTGGGTCCACTGCCATATTGCACGCCAGCCGACACCGCCCGGTAATCGGGCCGCAGTCCCCGACCCGCTGTCTGCCATCGTCATGAAGCTCCTTGCCAAGAACCCCGAGGAGCGCTATCGGACTGCTTCCGGTCTGGAAGCCGATCTTCGACTGTGCCTGGAGGAATGGCAGTCGCGTGGTCGCATCGATCCATTCCCGCTGGGCGCGCACGACCGTTCAGACCAGTTGCTGATCCCTGAGAAGCTGTACGGGCGTGAGCGCGAGGTCGATGCCCTGCTTGCGGCCTTCGACCGGGTGACTCAGGGTACGCTTGAGCTTGTGCTCGTATTTGGTTATTCCGGCGTTGGCAAATCCTCGGTGGTGAATGAGCTGCACAAGGCGATTGTTCCAGCTCGCGGGCTGTTCGCGGCGGGCAAGTTCGACCAGTACAGGCGGGACGTCCCGTACGCTACCTTGGCACAGGCCTTCCAAACTCTGATCCGTCAGATCCTGGTCGAGAGCGAAGCGGACGTGGCACAGTGGCGGACCATCCTGGTGGACGCCTTGGGTCCC
>DASZJS010000515.1:0-11424 GCA_035947935.1 Gemmata sp.
CGAGACCTGCTTCGCAGGTCTCGACCCACCCTACAAAACGCAGCATTACTGTTCCGTCATGAGATTCACCATGCCTCGCCTACTTCTCTCGGTACTGTTTGTTGCACTGGCGTGCGGGCCAGTTGTTGCTCAGACGAAACCGACGGCCCCAGACATTGGCGAAGTTGCCAGAAAATACGATCTGGAACTTGTGACGAAATTGCCAAAGTTTCCGATCAAGCTCCAAAGCGGGAAGATCGATGGTACGGAGGCCGGAAAGGCGGATGTCGATTCCTACCTTCCTATCTTTGCATTTGAGTGGTCGCTCTACCCGCCCGATCTCGTCAAGCGAACCGGCTTGAAGAAGGTAGTGTTCTGCCAAAACCTGGCGTTCGAGAAGCAGTTTCGGACGGGGATACCGGATTTCGAGAACAATGTGCTGTACCTGGATGTCACTCGGGGGCGGCACGATGAGCGATACGTCCGAAAGGTGATTCATCACGAGTTCTTCCACATCATCGATCTGCGGGACGATGGGAAACTCTACGAGGATGAGCGATGGTCGAATTTGAATCCAATGGGGTTCAAATATGGTCCAGGCGGGGCGAAGTTGCAGAATGACCCAACCGTCACCACGACGGGGAAGGATGAACCGGGCTTCCTGAACCGATATGCGACAGCGGGCGTTGAAGAAGACAAGGCCGAGGTGTTCGCTCACATGATCGTTGAGCCAAAAATGATTGCCGAGCGGGCGAAGAAGGACAAGTACGTTCGGGCCAAGGTCGAGCGTATGTCAGAGCTCCTGGCCGATTTCTCTCCCCGGGTGGACAAGACGTTTTGGGAAGCGGTCGATAAGACCGAACGACCGAGGAAATAGTGGGGTTAGCCCTCACCCCCCGACCCCCTCTCCCTGGGGCGAGGGGGGAGCCAGATTTCTCCCCCTCTCCCCAGGGAGAGGGGGTTGGGGGGTGAGGGCCGTCGCATCTTGAACCGGGTGGTGGTGGTTGGAGGTGGACTTGCTGGTCTTGCGTGTGCCGTTGCACTGGCTCCGCGAGGCTTCCGGGTGACTGTGTTGGAGTCGCGGCAGCGGCTTGGTGGACGGGCAGGCTCATTCACCGACCCGGTTTCAGGTCAACTCGTGGATGCCTGCCAGCACGTCAGCATGGGGTGCTGCACCAACCTCGCCCATTTCTGCAAGACAGTTGGTGTGGACCACTTTCTGGCACCCCAACCAAAACTCTATTTCGTCACGCCCGATCGTCGACAAAGTGTATTCAAGGCCGATCCGTGGCCGGCTCCGTTCCACCTTGGCCGCGCCTTGCTGGGTGCTCATTACCTCACTCCAGGCGAGAAACTCCGCATCATCTGGGGATTCCTGGCTCTCTTGCGCGAAAGCCCGGAGGCCGATCCACCTCTTCGCAACTGGTTGCTTGCCCACGGACAAACAGAACGAACCATCCAGCGGTTCTGGGGCGTTGTGCTGGTGAGTGCTCTGAACGAGACCGTGGACAAGCTCGGTCTCAAATATGCCCGTAAAGTATTCCGGGATGGGTTCCTGCGGCATCGCGATGGGTTTGTCGTGCATGTCCCGACTGTCCCCCTCGGCCGTCTCTATGGCGACGAATTGCGAAGCTGGTTGACCCAACATGGAGTCGAACTGCGCGAAAATGCCAGCGTGCGCCAAGTGCATTTCGACTCCCGCGGCGTTTCCCATCTCGCGTTCCGCGATGGTTCAACGATTGCTGCTGATTGGTATGTACTTGCGGTTCCGTTCGATCGGGTCACCGATCTTTTGCCGGAAGAGTTGGTTGCCTGTGAGCCCACTTTCGGGAATTTGCGGAAGCTGAGTCCATCGCCGATCACGAGCGTTCATCTGTGGTTCGATCGGCGAGTGATATCGCTTCCCCATGCAGTTCTGGTGGACTGTATCGGGCAGTGGGTATTCGACCGCGGCGAAGTGGCCCCTGGCGAATTCTACCTTCAGGTTGTTGTGAGCGCGGCAAATGCGTTCAAGGGTGTGGGTCGGGAAGAGATTCAACGGCAGATTGTCAAAGAATTGGCCCGCTTGTTCCCGACCGTGAAGGCGGCAAAACTACTTCGTGCGAAGGTGGTCACGGAACATTCCGCGACATTCAGCGCTGTGCCGGGGGTGGATTGTTGGCGACCATCGCAGGCTTCCGCTGTGGCCAACCTCGCGCTGGCCGGTGACTACACCGCCACCGGTTGGCCGGCAACGATGGAAGGAGCAGTCCGGAGTGGATATCTAGCCGCCGAGGTGCTCTTGATGCGGGCCGGCCGGCCGGAGCGGTTGCTTCGGCCGGAGTTGGGTGGATAGCCCTCACCCCCCAACCCCCTCTCCCCAAGGGCGAGGGGGAACAAAATTCATACTCCCCCTCGCCCTTGGGGAGAGGGGGTTGGGGGGGTGAGGGCCATAAATGCCAAAGCCCCGGCAAGCCGGGGCTTTCTCGATGCGGTCGTGTGTTGAGTGTATCTTATGACACGGGTGCAGGTTGGATCTGGGCCTTTCGCGTGGCCTTTTCTTTGCGCAGCTGGGCTCGCCGCCGTTGCTCGCAGGGCTTCTCGTAGTATTGGTGGGCACGCAGTTCTTTCTGCATTCCACTTCGCTCGATAAGCTTCTTGAATCGCCGAAGGGCTTGACCGATCGGCTCCTTGTCGTGAACCCGCATGCGCAGCCCCATTCGTCCTCCTTCGTTCGTCCCTGCCGCAACCCAGGAACGGCATTGGAGCCATTGCACCTACTGAGATAATTGAAATCCCGTTCAATTATCTCAAGTATTGGGTGCTGCCCCGCGGTAGTTAAATTGATACAAAAACCCCAGGAAACGGGGTAATTTTGCATAATATCTCACGTCCAAGCTGTTGGCCAGTGGGAAATATCGGCGGTTTACGGGAACCTGATTTAACTCAATTATCTCGATGACCGATCCAACCGATCACCCCGGCTTTCCACCCACAGCAGGCCCTGAACCCACGGATCGAGCGAACATGGCTTCGGTGCCCCCGCAATTGGATTCTGGCATCCGCATCATCTCCGAGCCATCGGTTTACCTGATTGGAAAACAAACGGTTGACGATACTGCTCTGGAGCAGTTTCTGACCGACCATGGGGTAAGCTGGGAGAGCGATAGCGAGGTTGCCGGCGAGGTGATTACCGAGACGGCCGGGCGCGTCTGTTACCTCAGCTTCGCCAAGCCCCGGCCGGGCGGAAACGCTGCGTATCTGACGCACATCAAGGAAGTCGGGCACGGGTCGGTTCTGGAACATGCCGTTTGGAACCTTCTCGTCACGGGCATCTCTCGAAGCTGCTCTCACGAACTGGTCCGACATCGCGCGGGCTGGGCATACAGTCAGTTATCCCAGCGTTACGTCGATGAGTCGGTCGCGGAGTACGTCGAGCCGGATATCATTGCGAACGACCCGGAACTGCATGCCATCTGGCTCGAAGCCGTGGGCCACTCTCACGCGGCGTATGTGAAGCTGGTGGAGCATCTGAACGCGAAGCTGGGAGATGCGAAGACCGCTGCTGCCGCGATGGTACCGCCCAATACGGATAAAACCACTCGACGGAAGACCGCGCGTCAGGCGGCGCGGAGTGTTCTGCCGAACGCGACCGAGACGAAAATCTTTGTCACGGCCAATGCCCGCGCCCTGCGGCACTTTCTGGAGCAACGGGGAAGTGAATTCGCCGAGCCGGAAATCCGCAAGCTGGCCTGCAAATTCCTCGATATCCTTCAGAAAGATGCCCCGAACCTGTTCTCGGACTACGAAAAGAAACCGCTCCCGGACGGAACCTTTGAACTGGTGACACCGTACAAGAAGGTTTGAATCGAGGCCGGTGGTGTCGCTTCGCTCAACCACCGATTAATCGCTGCGACCCCTCCGGGGTCGGCATGGGTCATTTTCGAGTGAACTCGAAGGCTCCGGCTGGGTAATTTCCATATGTGGTCGAGCTGATTCCGTTGCGAAAACTGGCAACGAACTGTTGCGGCGATTGGACAATTCGCACGCGCACCGTAGCAGTTTCGCCTGGTTTCGCAAAACCGGCGTGAACAACTGCTGCCGCAAGGCTCGAGTCGAGACTGTACACATCCGTGCCCCAGAGGCTTACCTGCTGTCCATTTCCGGTCACGAAGCCCGTGACGGAAAAAACCAGTTCCTTGCCGAACTGTTGCTGATAGGTCATCAAATTGGCTGGTGCCGCGACAGCGGTCTGGAAATCGTCCGTCGCCATCCCCGTTGCAGATCGAAGCGAACGGATATCCGCCAACTTCAATTGCTGGTCGCCAAACTGGAGGGTGCTCACCCGAAGCGTCTGGGCGGTTAGCTTTCCCGTGATCTTCGAGTCTTCGGTGTAGATCACATCGCCCTCTTTCAATTCCAACTGAGCAGCCGGCACCCGGGAGTGAATGAACTTCATCGCTTCATCCGCGCGTCGGCTGATCTCTGGATCATCGTGCTTGATCGCTTTCAGCAAGTATGGATATGCCCGCTCCCGGTAGGCCTTGAGGTCGGCTGTGGCCCGCTCCCGGGTCTGGAAGTCGGGGTGTCCGAGTTTTGAGATCGACTGAGCAATTTTCTCGACGACATCCGGTGGGCAGCGATGGCCGAACTCGATCCGGCGGATATCGGCCACGGCGATTTGTAAAAAGCCGTACTTGGTGACGAGTTCGAGTTTGTCGTCGAGCAGCTTGATTTTCAAAGTGCTGTCGTCGATGCACTTCACTTCAACTTCGACCCCGGTAGCCGGTCGAGCGGCTTCGGAAGGGGTGGGATCAGGGGCAGCTGCGGTGCGATGAATCGAGGTTAGAAGAGCGGCAGCAGTCAACGCTATGGGAGCGGCCCAGACAAAAACACGGGTGATGGGCATTGAAATGCCCTCCAAGGGAAAGTGATGGTGAGCACGGTGAGCGGGAGACCGAGAATTGGTGTGCGGGTGGGCCGGCAGTCCATGCTCGGCCAGTGGGCACCTAGGAGGTTAGCCCACCTGAACCTCACCCGTCGATCAAGCCCCGGAGTGATCCACTCGCATCCATGCCGGAGAGGGGTCTATTACAAACCATAGCACATCTTCAATGAGAAATTCCATGCCTCTTCGCAACGGCGCTCCAGACGCTGTCGCGCAGCGGCACCCCTTTGCAAATTCGGCCTTCCCCCCGTTGAACGAATCTGGCATGTTCCCCAACACATGGAGACACCCAAAGAGCCCCCAACCACCCGCCGCTTCTCTCGCCGCAACCTGTTTCGGTTGATTGGTGCTGGCACCGTTCTCGGATTCTCCGCCGAGGCCGCCCGCGTTGTGTTGGGAAGCAATAAACACACTGTGATCCCAGGCAGGGTTTATCGCACGGCTCAACTCTCTCAACAAAACCTGGAACGGGCGATTGCCGAAAATCACATCCGAACCGTCATCAATCTTCGCGGTTTCGGGCCGGATCAGAGTTGGTATCTGGCGGAAGCACGGGCCACTCACGCAGCGGGAATCAGCCAGGAAGACATTACCCTCTCCGCGAAGCGGTTCCCGCCGCAGTCTGAAATTATTCGGCTGATTGAAGTTTTGGACCGAACCGAATACCCGGTTCTGATCCATTGTGCTCAAGGCGCAGACCGGACTGGATTGGCAAGCGTTATTGTCCTCCTTCTGTACACGAACGCCGATCTCGCAACGGCCCGCCAGCAGATGTGGCCACGATATGGCCACTTGCCGGTTGGTCGCACTGTTGTTCTCGATCAGTTTTTCGACTATTACGAGGCGTGGCTTGTAGCCCAGGGGGAACAGCACACGCCCGAGCGATTCCGTACCTGGGTGAAGAGTGCGTATTGTCCTGGCCCGTTCCGGGCCAGTTTGGAGGTGATTGCACCGCTGCCGTTGATAGTCCCGGTCGGCCGAGGGTTTACGGTCACAATCCGGGCTACGAACCGGGCTGTTGAACCGTGGACCTTCACGACGGGCGCAACGGGTGGCATCAAGTTCCGATATGCGCTTCTCAAGGAAGGCCAATACATCTATCGCGGTCAGGGAGGGCAACTTGCCCGAACCGTTCAGCCCGGTGAATCGATTGACTTCGCGGCTGGCTTCCCGCCAATCGCTGCTCCGATGGAGGGGATGCTCTGGGCGGATATGCTGGATGCTCAGCCACTCGACATCCTCGAAACCGATTTTGTGCAGTACGGCTCCGAAGCACTCAATCAACCCATTACCGTGAAGGTTGTGTAATCGGTTGGCCCTCACCCCCCAACCCCCTCTCCCCGTGGGAGAGGGGGAGCAGGATTTACGCCCCCTCTCCCACGGGGAGAGGGGGTTGGGGGGTGAGGGCAAATTGTCGAACCGTGATTGTTGAAGCAGGAACATTACCGACGCTGGAACCAGAGCCTGGAGTTTCTCATGCGTCTGCTATCTGTGGTAGTCCCGGTGAAGGACGAGCGGCAAAATGTTTGCCCGCTATATCAGCGGGTGCGCGAGGCACTCTGGCAGATCGATGCCTGGGAATTGGTGTTCGTTGACGATGGCAGCACGGATGGGACTTTCGATGAACTGGAGGCCGTTGCTGGTACCGATCCGCGCGTCAAGGTAGTCCGATTGCGGCGAAACTTCGGTCAGAGCGCTGCCACTCAGGCCGGACTCGATATTGCAGTCGGCGATGTGATCGTCACGATGGATGGCGATCTCCAAAACGATCCGGCCGACATCCCCCTGCTCGTTACCAAACTCGATGAGGGATACGATGCGGTGCTCGGGCAGAGGCAGAACCGACAGGATACGTTACTCCTGCGGAAAATACCGAGCATGGCCGCGAACTGGCTGATCCGGAAGGTACTCGGTGTACCCTTCAAGGATTTCGGGTGTACGCTTCGGGTAATGCGGCGAGAGATTACCGAGGGACTGTTGTTGTATGGGGAGATGCACCGCTTTATCACGGCCCTGGTGATCCAACAGGGAGCAAAGGTAACCCAACTGCCGGTCCAACATCACCCCCGATCGGCGGGAAAGTCCAAATACAACCTGACCCGAACGGTGCGCGTTTTCCTCGATCTGCTGACGGTCAAATTTCAGGGCAGTTTCCAGACGAGGCCAATGCATCTGTTTGGTGGTGTCGGGCTCGCGTGCATGTTGTTCGGGTTCTTGAGCGTGGTTTGCTCGGCAGTGATGAAGTACACAACGGGACCGGGAATGACCGCCAATCCGCTATTCCTGCTGGGGGCAGTGGCTGGGCTTATCGGCGTGCAGTTCGTTTCGCTCGGACTCATGGGTGAGGTACTCACCCGGATTTACTTCGAGAGCCAGGGAAAGCGCCCTTATGTCATCCGGGAGCGCCGGAACCTGGGCAAAGCCCGTTTGCAGGGCGGTTGGCGACGCGACCCGGGGCAACAGCCACGGCAGGGAACAGGAGACAGGAGACAGGAGACAGGAGACAGGAATACAGCAAAACTCTGAACTGTCTCCCGTCTCCTGGCCCCTCAGTTCTTGTCCGCCTTAATGTTGTAGCAGTGGAGTTTGTCCTGATCCCGTAGGAACAGCATCCCATTGGCGATGACGGGGTGAGCCCATTTCGCAGCCTTGCTCGGCTCCGGAACCTTGAACGACCCGGCCACCTTTAACTCGGACTCATCGGGAGTCGCGTTGAGCAACACCATCTGTCCGTTCTCATATCGGTAATACAGCATTCCATCCGCGGACGCGATGGCCGCAGACCCACCTCCACCGCCGAGCGCCTTGCCCAGCTTGTACTGGATCTCCCCGGTCTTGAAATCGACACACGCGGGGAATCCCTGGCCGTGGTCGGCCCCGAAGTAGACGTAGTCCCCAACCAGCACCATCCCGCCGTGGTGGTTCTGGAGCGCTGGGGTGTAATGTTTCAATTCCTTGACGTTCACCTTGTCCTTACCATCGGCGGTCAACTTCAGCAGGGCCGAGCCAGCGCCGTAACCGGTCGAACACCAGACGAGATCGTCTCGAAAAATGACTGTGGGGATATTCGCAGTGCCGTTGTTGATTTTGGTATACCTCCACAGTTCCTTCCCCGTATCGGCGTGTACTGCCACCACTCCGCCGGACTGCCCGAGCAGGGTGATATACATCGGCACTTCGCCAACCGTGGCCTTGATCAGAGAAGAGTATCCGGAACCGCCTGCCTTCGGGATCGCTGCTTTCCAGATCACTTCGCCGGTAGCTTTGTTGAGGGCAACAATCGCTGCGGTGTCTGATCCCGGAGTGCAGATGAGCTTGTCGCCATCGACGAGTGGCGATTCGCTATAACCCCACCCCGACATCATCCGTCCACCGAAGTCTTTGCCAAAGTTTTTGGACCACACTTTTTCGCCAGTATCGGCCTTGAGGCAGACGAGATCGCCGCCAACTCCAACGGCATAGATCACGGCACCGAGTTTGGGATCGGTGTGGTATGTCGGAGTACACCGCGGCCCCTCATCGTAGCCAACCCCACCGGGAGCAGCGAACTCCTTCGACCACAGTTCGGCCCCATCCTTCTCATTCAGACACCAGGCGTATTCTTTGCCACCGATTTTCCCCAATCCGTAGATCTTGCCCGCGACAACGATGGGAGAGCCATATCCACCACCGAGCCCCTTCACAGTCCACACCTTTGGGGGACCATCCTTGGTCCAGGTCTTGAGGAGCCCCGTCTCCTTGGAGACTCCGGTGCGGTCGGGACCGCGCCACTGCGGCCAGTCGTTGGGGCCAGGGGCATCGGCAGCGATCAGAGCAGTGCTTGTGGCAAAGACCACAAGGAAGGGAAACACGCGAGTCATGGGATGGGTTCCAAGGCGGGGTGGGGATGGGATTGGTCAATAGTCAATGGTCCATAGTCCTTGGTCTGCGTCTTACGATGGACTATGGACCAATGACCATGAAGTCAGTTTTTGTCAGCTTTCACATTGAAGCAAAGGAGCTTTTCCTGATCGCGAATATACAGCTTTCCGTTAACGATGACCGGGTGTGCCCAACTCTCTTTCCCACTGGGCTCGGGGAGCTTGAATGCGGACACCATCTTGAGGCCCTCCGGGGAGGGTTCGATCAGAACCATCATCCCGTTCTGATAGCGGAAGTAGAGGCGGTTATCGGCATACAGAACGGCCGCGGACCCCTGGCCGCCCGCAACGAGCGATTTGTTCTTCTCCGGTCCCCACTTGATCTCACCGGTTTTCAATTCAACGCATACCGGGTTACCCTGATTCTGGTCGTGCCCGAAGTAAATGTAATCCCCCACCAAAACCATGCCGCCGTGGTGGTTGTTCAGATCGGGCTTCTTGTAGGTCTTCAGTTCCTTGACGGTAACACTGTCCGTACTCTCCGGGGTGAGTTGAAGCAAGGCAGAGCCGCCGCCGTAGCTGGTTGAGAACCATACCAAATCGCCCTTGATAACCGGCATTGGAATCTGGGCAACGCCGCCGAGCGCCGACTTGGTGTACCTCCAGAGTTCCTTGCCGGTATCCGGGTTAACGCCGACCAGTCCACCCTCCTTACCGAGCAGGACGACATACATGGAGACACCACCAATGGTTGCCTTGACGGGAGAAGAGTAACCTTGGCCATTGCCGCCGGGTCCAAGTTTACTCTTCCAGATCGGCTTGCCAGTATCTTTGTTGAGGGCAATCACGGTGGCGTCCGCCGAGCCTGGGGTGCCAATCACCTTTTCCCCATCGACGAGAACGGACTCCGTGTAACCCCAGCCCGGAACTTTTCCGCCGAAGTCTTTGATGTAATCGGCCTGCCAAAGCACCTTTCCCTTATCGGCATCCAGGCAAACCAGCTTGCCGTTGCTGCTGACTGCGTAAACCTTGCCGTCGCGGTAGGTCGGTGTGCCGCTGGGGCCGTTGTTCTGATTGGTGTTGCGAGGATCATCGAACGGTGTGAACCACAATTCGGACCCATCGGCTTCCTTGAGAGCCCAGACGCCATCTTTCCCACCGCGCGTGCCGAGTCCGAAGATCTTTCCCGCGGCGATGGAGGGTGTGCCGTAGCCCAGACCCAGATTCTTGGCGGTCCAGACCTTGGGGGGACCATCCTTCGGCCATTGCTGGAGCAGGCCGGTTTCGGTGCAGATTCCATCGCGGCGCGGGCCGCGGAACTCGGGCCAATCGGCAGCAATTGCAGAGCTGGCAAATTGAAAGCCAGCCGCGAGTAGCAGCAAACGAGGGTACATCTGGCAGCGTCTCCGGTGAATTATTTTGCAGGTAGGGCAGTGTGGGGAGGGCAATTTCAGTTTACCCAGCAAATCGACAACTGCAAGACAGCGATGGGAGGGTCATTTCCAAAGGGTGTGGCAAATTGTCCAGGAAGAGTATTAACACCCCGTCGAAGACGTGTATCCCAGCCCTTCCGGCTGAAAACCAAAACCCGAACGTCTCGTTCCACCCCGAGTGAAGTATATCATGAAGGAATGAAGCACCTCAACGACCTGTTCGCCGCGGTTGCCCATCGGGTTAAACCGCCGGTCTGCATCGCCCTGGGGCCGCCGTGGCCGGTTGCCAACCTCGTCCAGGCCCTCAACGGGGTTGAAACCACCTGCGTACAACTCGACCTCCACCAAACCGCACGAGTGCAAGAGTGCCTGACCGAACTGGGCGCAACCGCCGAGACAATCACTATCGCGGATCTGTGGGATTTGCCACAACGGTTCCAGACGGTCATCTTCCCGGCGTCCTCGTATGCCGATCGCGAGCTGAAGCTCGATGTGGTCGAGCAGGCGTATCACATCCTCCTTCCCGGCGGAGTATTTCTAACGCTCTCCGAATACGAGAAAGATAACCAGTTCGCGAAGTGGCATAAGAAAGTGTTTGGCAAGTGCGGAGAAACGCCCTCAAGCGACAACGGGATGGCGTTTTTCAGCACCCGACCCGCCGAAGAGCAGAAGCGACGACGACACGAGATCACGTTCCACGCGAAACTGCTGGATGGCCCTTCCATGACGTTCGTCTCGCGACCCGGCACGTTCAGCTACGGCCATTTCGACAGCGGTTCGCGAGCCATGCTCGAAGTCGCCGAGATTCAGACGAGCAATCGTATCCTCGACCTCGGGTGCGGGAATGGGGCCGTCGGATGTTTGGCTTCGAGCAAGGCCGGGCCAAAGGGTGGAGTGACGTTCATCGATAGCAGCCTGCGAGCGATCGCGCTGGCCGAGTTGAACGCGAAGGAGAACAGCATCCCGAACCCGCGGTTTCTCGCAGCCACACGCCTTCAAGGACTGGGGATACAGTCTTTTGATGTGATCCTGGCGAACCCACCTTATTACGCCAAGTCGGAGATCACGCGGTTGTTTATCGAAGGCACCCGCAATCTGCTCCGCCCGGGTGGGCGGTATTACATGGTGACCAAGATGCCAACCGCTGTGGTCCCAATGATCTTCGAGACCTACGGCGATTGCTCGGTGATCGAGAACCGCGGATATTCCGTCATTATTGCCGAAG
>DASZJS010000516.1:0-4483 GCA_035947935.1 Gemmata sp.
AGACGATACGTTGTTCATTGCCGTTGGCCCGCACAACGAATGTCACATCTTCTTTCCCATCACTCTCAAGGGTTATCGCTTCGAGCTTACCGTCATTGGCGGGAAAAACGTACTTCTTGCCCAATACCTTCGCGGGTGAGCCGGAGCTTTCCAGAATGTGCAGCGTCAGTCCCTTCAGAGTGTGTTCGAGTTTCTTTTCGGCCTGCTCATCTGCGGGAAGTGGTGCCGACTTCATGGCCGGTAGTAGTTTGTCCCAGATCAAGTTCAGGACAGCCTGCATGTCCTTCACACCGCTAGTGATAGCGATTACTGCATCTTGCTCAGGTAACACGATGCAGTATTGGCCGAATGCCCCATCTCCCCGATAGGCTCCGTTGCGGCATCGCCAGAACTGATATCCGTAGCCTTGATCCCAATCGCTCTTCGGATTGCTGCCGTTCGAGGTCTGTCTCGCTGTCGCTGCTTCGATCCACGCCTCGGGCACAAGTTGTTTCCCATGCCACATACCCTTCTGCAAATAGAGCTGGCCGAAGCTTGCGATATCCTTGGTGCGAATGCTCAATCCGTACCCACCGGTCGAGATACCTTGCGGGCTGGTCTCCCAGGTTGGGTGTTCGATACCCAGTGGCTCGAACAGACTCGGTCGAAGGTAATCGAGTACCGTCTTGCCCGTCGCCTTCTGGACAATGGCCGAGAGCATGTACGTTGCGGAAGTGTTGTAAAGGAAATGCGTCCCGGGCTTGAATGGCACGGGGTGTGCGAGGAAGGTCTTCGTCCACGGTTGCGCAGCCGTTCGGGGAGGTTCCGTTTGCTGTCCGGTGGACATGCGGAGCAGATCAGTCACCCGCATTGCCTTCAGGTTGGCATTTGGCTCGGCCGGGGCATCGTCGGGGAAGAACTTCAGAACCTCATCATCCAGGCTGAGTTTTCCCTCCGCGATCGCCAGACCAACGGCCGTTGAGGTGAAACTTTTACTCAATGAATACAAGGAGTGCGGCGAATCCGAGCTGTACGGTGACCACCATCCTTCCGCCACAACTTGGCCGTGGCGGAGCAGCATGAAGCTGTTCAGCGAATCGATGTTCTTGTCGGTTGCCTTGATGAATGACAGAATGGCTGCCGAGGAGACACCCTGAGCCTCTGGGCTGCTGCGCGGTAAGTCTGCCGCGAGGCAGACTGAGCCGCTCAAAGCGACCACAACGATGACGGAGAGATATTTCATAGTTGCGACCTCAGGAAGATTGTCGAAGGTACGTTGAATTACCTGTGGCCTTCGATCGAGAAAGGATCAATGGCAGGTGTGCCGCTCGCAAAGTGGATTCGGCCCCCCGTGAAACGGGTGAGTTTGCACCAAGCGATGTTGCACAGGATACAGACACCGAATGGGTCATCGCAAACACATTCCAGGAGAGACAAATCACGAATTCCGCAGCTCATAAGGGGTATTGTGGATGAGATCGGCTTGAATTCTGCTTGATCGATCATCTCCGGTATGGGAGCCTTGACTTCACTCAGAGGTGATTTATGTACGGGAATAAACCGTCGCCACTCGATGATGACGATGACTATTACGAGAGCCCAAAACCCCAGAAAGGGCCATCGCTCATTCTATGGGTGGTTATTAGCGTTGTGGGCATCGGGTGCGTGTGCGTGATACTCGGTGGCTTCATCCTTAACACACGCAGACAGTCCCAGATGGTGCTTGCGGAAAGAGAGGCGATGCAAGCAGAGAGTGAAGCACAGGCCCGTGCAGCCAAGATGAGAGTGGCGGGTGATGCAGAGTTCATCACGCCCGAGGAACTGGACAAAATCCCCGAAGGTATCAAGGTCCTTCATGAACCGAAGATGGTATTGGCCAGCTTGTCTGGCAAGAGTGAGCGGCGATCAAAGTACACCTGGTGGTACAAGACGACGGTCGCCACGGTTGATGCCGATGTGACCATCGTCCAGTTCGGTGGCTTCGCTTGGAAGGATGGGAAATGGTTTCCTGGAAGCTTCACGGGCAAACCGTACACGGTTGAGGACTTCGCAGATTGGTACAAGTGTCCGAAGGGTGTCCTGAAGCGAGGTGAGTCGTACTCCGATCCGACGAATTGGGCCTCAGAGCCCGCACTGGTGGCTGGGAAGACACGCTGGTATTTCATTGGGGTTGACGGTGCCGGCAGACGGGTCAAGGGGGAAGCGATCGTTGAACTCAAAGCTGAGATCGACCCGAAGAGACCAAAAGATCCCGAGTGAATTCCAGCTACTCAAGCGAGTTTACTCAATATGAATCTTTGATTAACGGGCATTGGAGACAGATGCACGTCCTTTTCATCCATCAGAACTTTCCAGCACAGTTCGGCCATATCGCGGCATACCTCGCACGCAACAAGGGGTTCAGGTGTACGTTCATTTCACAACAGACCCCAGGAACCGCCGAGGGAATCGAGCGTATTCAATATCACCTCCGAGGAGGAGCAACCGAGCGAACACACTACAGCAGCCGAACCTTTGAAAATGCCATCTGGCATTCACACGGTATCTACGATGCACTCTCCCTACGTCCCGATGTGAAACCGGATTTGATCGTGGCTCATTCCGGTTTCCTCTCTACCGTTTTGCTTCGGGAACTCTACGACTGCCCGATCGTCAATTACTTCGAGTACTACTACCTCACACGCGGTGGAGACATGGATTTCCGCCCGGACTTCCCGAACCCCGTTGCCAACCGGCTACGAGCCAGAATCCGCAACGCCCACTTGTTGCTCGATCTCGAAGAATGCGACGCGGGGTATAGCCCGACACTCTGGCAACGAAACCTGTTCCCGGCCACCTACCATCACAAGATCCGCACCATCTTCGATGGAATCGACACCACCCTTTGGCGACCTCAAGAAGGAATCCCCCGGCAGATCGGCAACTTATCGATCCCTGAAGGGATGCGAGTAGTCACTTACGTTTCGCGAGGGCTGGAGAGTATTCGTGGCTTCGACATCTTCATGAAGGTGGCCAAACGGCTCTGCGACCTCCGCAACGATGTGATCTTCGTCGTTGTCGGTGAAGACCGCATCTGTTACGGCGGCGATGCCGACTTCACAGGCAGCAGCAGTTTCAAGCAATGGGTACTCGCCAGGGAAGACTACGATTTGTCGCGCTTTGTCTTCACGGGACTGTTATCAACGCCGCAGTTGGTGGACCTGTTTTCTCTGAGCGACTTGCACATCTACCTGACGGTTCCATTTGTCCTTTCGTGGTCGTTGATGGATGCACTGGCCTGTGGGGTCACCGTACTCTGTTCGGATACTCCACCAGTGCGGGAAATGATTCAACACGAGCAGAATGGGTTGCTTGCCGACTTCTTCGATATCGATAGCTTCGTGGATCTGGCGGGCAAGGTACTAGATACACCAGGAAAGTACCGGCCGCTCGGTCAGGCGGGTGTGGCATTTATCCGCGAGAAGTACAGCCTTGATGTCTCCTTACCGAGGATGCTGCAACTCTATGAGGATGCTGTCCAGAATCGACGGGGGAACTGAAGGGGCAGCAAGCTGATTCATTTGAAACCGAGTCCCGCAGGAGGGGCACATGGCAAGTGAACTACAGAAACAGGAACTGATGGAGAAGGTGTCCTCCCTTGTCGGGACCAAGTTCGGCGGTGACTACTCAATCGCATTCCAGCATTATGCCGATGGCAATGGAAAGGTCGGTAAGGACGGTGTGAAGGCCCTACTGAAGGACGCCGGGATCGGCAGTGTCTGGACCCGGTGGGCGTGGGCTGGCGCTCTCATCACCGAGTTGGATGGAGATGGCGATGGCGTCATCTCCTGGCTCGAGTTCGCCGTTGCGTTCAAGAAACAGGAAGGCTTTGCGCCGCACCAGGGGCAGGACGATCAGAATCGCCCTTCTCATCCTGCGGAGGGCTAATCCTGCCCACAATCCAGGGGACGACAATGAGCGTTCCACGTTCCACACCCCCGGCAGTTCTGCCCTCCAAAGACTGAGAACAGGGAGATGCATTCTCCCTGCCCAAACAACAATTGATGTGCCGACTGCGGCAACTCAAGGCTCAAGGAGTTTGGGGGCAATCGTCACAACGTACCAGCCTTCGACGACTTCCACTTGAACCTGTTCGACGATTTTAACCAGTTCCGGTGAGTTCTTGCCGATCCGTTGCAGGATAAATGGTTTAGCTATGCTCCAGTTTTGCAGGATGGAATTGCGCAGCTCATCCTTACTTGCTTTTTCGATCGCGATCCACATTTCGATCGGCCCACGTTTGGAAGCGTTGAGCTTCGGTAAGCTTGGAATTCGGTGCTCCGGCGGGCCAATACTCAAATAGAGATGCTCCTCCGTCGTGGCGAGATACTGTTGCACGCTGCTTGCAGACAACACCTTCTGTTCTCGCAGGATCTCCTCGCCTTTCTTGAGAAGCGGTCCAACTTTATTCATGGTCGCAAGAATCTGATCAGTTTCTTTACCGATAGCGATTGTAAGCCGGTTG
>DASZJS010000517.1:0-5478 GCA_035947935.1 Gemmata sp.
ATGGGTGAGAGGACCCGTCGCTCGTTATTGATTGACCCATTCACCCTCGATACCCAATTCGCTCCAGGAGTTGATCTGTCAGCACGAACGGCTGCGGGGGGATCGCTGCAAGTCGAAACAGCGGGAGCAACTCCCTCGCGGCAATCGGCTCTGGACGGTCGATCCATCCACACGACCACGCCAACAGCCCCACCACAGCCTCGGGCTTCACTCCACCATCGCGCAATGCCGCCAGTCGCGTATCCCCGTGTCGTTTCGCCAGCCGGCGGCCATCCTCTCCGACCACAAGGGGAACGTGTGCGAATGCTGGGGGAGCGAACCCGAGCGACTCATACACCAGCAGTTGCCGGGGAGTGGATGGGATCAGGTCGTCTCCGCGAATCACTTCGGTAATGCCCATCGCAGCATCATCCACCACCACCGCAAGCTGATAAGCCGGTGTCCCCGCGCTCTTCCAGACTACGAAATCACCGCCGAGTTGCTTCAAGTCGATCCGCAGTTCGCCTGCATACAAATCGTGGAACAGTGGACTCTCCACAATGCGAAATCTCCACGCGAACGGCTTTCGTTCGGCAATAAGTGTCGCGGCGTCACTCGCCCCACGATGCGAACAGGTTCCCGGATAGGTCGGTCCTTCGTGGTCGGCATGAGGAGCGCTGGCAGCCGCGGCGATATCGGAGCGAGAGCAAGTACAAGGATAGACCAGTTCCTGCCGCTTCAGCGATTCCAGTGCAGACTCGTAAAGCGGGAGACGGACCGTTTGCACAATTGGATCGCCGTCCCAATCCAGGCCAAGCCAGCGGAGTTCCTCCAGCGATTGCTCCGCAGCCCCGGGTTTGATTCGCGGCGAATCGATGTCCTCAATCCGCAGTCGAACCGTTCCGTTCCGCGATCGGGCAGACAACCAGGCGATGAGGTAAGTTCGGGCATTTCCGAGGTGTTGGGCACCTGTGGGAGAAGGGGCAAGACGGCCAATCACGGGAAGGGATGAGGGATAAGGGATAAGGGAAAAACTGATTCCGTTATTCCTCATATTTATCATTCATACCTCCTCAAACAAGATGAGAAGTACAGAGATAACCTTTTCTGTCTTCCTTCATCCCTCATCCTTCATCCCTCATCTTTTCCTGAATGAGTGGGGTTGTGCCGATGAAGTACTCTCGGCATGATCCCCGTTGGTTTGCCCGGTCCTCAAGGAGTCCGTGCATGTCTGGTCGGATGGTCCCCCAATTTGCTCTGGCCGGGTTGCTTGCAGCAGCCCTGGCAAGCCCTAGTGTCGCTCAGTTCGATCCCGGAGTTGGAGGAGCGCGTGTCGATTTCTCCTCCCCCGAAGTCGCGCCAATGCCCCGAGAAAAGGGTGCGGCTACGATTGAGTTTGAGTATTCAATTATTCCCGCTGGTGGCATTGTCGTACGCCCTTTGGTCGTTCCACCTCCGCCACGTTGTGCGTTCGACTGTCAGTCGAATCCCGTTCCTGCTGTCCCCTGTATGAACCAGGACACTCTTGTGCGGGTTAAGGAAACGCGCACCGGCACGTTCCTAGTAGGTGGTGGCGTGAATTCGGATGCGGGGTTGAGTGGGAACGTGATTATTAACGAGCGGAACTTCGACCTCCATTGTCCCCCCGCGAGCCCGGTTGTTCCCGGTGGTGCGATGAAGCTGGAGTGGGTGCAGAACTGCCAGGCAGAAGCCATTCCGCCGCTGCCGCAGAACCTGGTCGAACTCATCGGAGAGTTCGTGTGTGAAAACAACGGCGGTTTTCGCCTCGTTCGCTTCAAAGCCCCGGCGGGCGCAGCAATGCGAGGGTCTGGGCAGAGCTATCCGTACCCCGTGCGGGGTCTGACCACGATCCGCTGGGATGAGTCAGGCGGTGGGTGGTGGGTGGAAACAGTTCGCGTGCCGCAGCCGTGGGATATGCCAACACAGAACGGGAAGCTTGAACATGGGAGTTCCTGGAACACCGAATTCCCATACCCATTGGAACGGTTGGAGGATAACCGCACATGCGGTACCCCCACTACGACTACAGTTACAGTTGTTCCTGCTCCGGGCATCGCCAAAGCCGGCAAGCTGACCGGAACGTGGGTCCGCGAGATGGAAGGGTCTGTGATTGCCGCCACGATGTCTGGCGACGAGCTGAAGATTTGCCTTAATCAAAGCGCGGAGGGCGTTACGTTATGCGTCACCCTCATCGCCGATTGCACGCTCACCAAGGAAGGGCTCGTTCACGGCGTCATTACGGGCTTCGATATCGATCTAAAACGAGATCCGAAGGCCGGTAATTCACCCCCATCAACCCCCGAGTTCAACGATACGCAGTTGGCAAGCACCCTACAGGATCTGGTCGATTGTCCATTCTCGTTCCGAACTCGGATGACTTCCGTCGGTTTGATGGTCAGCAACGTGAAAATCGCTTCGTTGCCCGACACAGCACCAAAAGAACTGCTTGCCCTTCTCGGCGGCATGTACAAGTTCTCGAAAGACGGCAGCGTACTGGTTCCGAAGCCTCGGAAATCGGCCACGGGTTTGAGTGGAAACGTAAGCCCGGTTGCCGACGGTGCGACTGGCACGGATGTGCTTGTCGGTGGTGGGATTGGAGCGGGTCCAGGCGCATTGCTCGGTGCTGTCACGCACCAGCCACTCGCGACTGCTACTGCCATTGCTCAGGCTCAAGCTCAGGCCAAACTGATCCAACCCGTGGATGTGGTTCATTGGACCAGGAGCGGGTTGGATGAGAGAATCATCATTGACCAGCTCCAAATTTCCGGTTGCACTCCGCTTGATCCTTCCAATCTGCAATACCTCCAACAAAACGGAGTGTCCTCGCGAGTGATCGCGGAGATGCAGGCCGCAGCCGCACGGTCAACCGCTCCGATTGTGGTGGGTCCTCCACCCGTGGTCTATGTGGCTCCTCCTGCTTACTATGGCGGCTACGGCTACGGCTATCGCCGCTGGGACTCTGGTTGCTCGGGTGGCGGCCCAAACATTGGCTACTGCCCCGCTATTCCGTCACCGGCTTCCAGTTCCACTGCACCGCCTCCCGTGCCAATGATGCCTCCTCCGGCTCCTCTGAGCTATCCGAGGCCCAATGCCACCCAGGGGTTCTACGAGCCTGGGTTCAACATTGAGCTTGGATGCAAAACCGCAGAAGGCGTCACAATATACGGAAACTATATGCAGTTGATGGAATCGGTTTACTCGCCGGGGGCGAGTACGATACCGACGGGCTTGGTGCCAGCCCAGGTGCAATCTCAGAGGGCTAGCGACGCGAACTTCATTGAACAGTATTACAAGAGCGAACGGGATACGATGCCCGCGCCTCCGCCTGCAAACGTACCTGCTCCGGCGTTTGATGCGCTCGCGGATGCATTCGGTCAGATGCTCAATGCCAAACAAACGCCTCCGGTCGTAGTGAGTTCCCCGCAGGCTTGTCCCCTTTGCCCCGTGCCACCAACCTGCACAATGCAGTCCACGAGTGTGGTTCTGCCTCCCTGTGCTGCCGCCGTTCCAGTCACCAACGCTGGACCGGTCGGAACGTGGGTGCGAGTCGTCGGCCCAATGGTTTATGTGATCCGGATTACACCGGACCACATGATTGTCACTGCATCCTCCGCAACGGGAATTTCTGACGATCAGGTAGTGACCGAAAGTACCATCCTCACTGCCGATTACCACCTGATGCGAGATGGGACGACCATGGTTGGGCTGATTACGAGCTTTGATGTACGGCTCGATGGCGATGTTCCCGAGGATGCCGATTTCGATGAAATCGCCGGGCAACTGAGTCATATCCAGAAGGCTGTGACCGATAAACCGTTCGCTCTGAGCGTGCGCGTCTATGGAAATGCGTTGGCGATCGGCAACGTCCGGCTGCCGGAGGCGGAATCGCCGGATGCGTGGTCCCCAATGACCGTTCTCGGTGGGCGATACTCTGCGGCTGGGGACAGGCCACTGCCAAAGCCGAAAGTCATGAAAGCACCGATGCCACCGCAAGGCTTCCCACCTCCACCCCCTGTCTACGGATATCCCACAGGGATCATCGGTGCGCCGACCGGGCTCCCGGTACTCCCGCCGCCAGGAGTTCCCCAGGGTGCGATGTCCCTTCCGGCCGCTCAGGGGTGCTTTCCGGCAGGTTCCGGTACGGTTATCCGGGTAATAACCCAGAACCCAGGTTGTGGTGCAGCCGGGCAGCCGGGCTGTCCTCTTACACCACCCGGAGGAGTCATCTCCGGGTGTGGGGGAGTCATGATTCCACCACCCAACGTTCAGTTCGGCCTCGTGCCCACGCCGATTCCTGGAACCGGTAGTCCAATGATGATCCCCCCGCCGCCGGTCGATCTGGCGGTGCCATTGATGCCCGAGCCCACGCCACCCGCGACCGTCGAAGCCCCGGTTACCGCGAAGAAGTCCAAGAAGAAACAGCCAACCCAGTAAAGTTTACCAGGGGTTTCGCTACCGGTATCAAGCCCTGGAAGGGCGACTGATGGTAGCCAGGGGTGGAGCGAGCCGAAGGCGAGCGAAACCCCTGGAAGCCTTAATCATCGTCCTTGAGCAAATCTGGCTTCCCAAACTGACTGAGATCAATGTTGCCGCGGAGTTCTCCCTCGGTCAGTTTGATCCGCATTTCCAGTTCGCGCAGCTTTGTCAGAATTACATCGAGTTTTGTCTTCGCATCGTCCCGTTCGCGGAATCGCGGCACCTCGGGGTAGCCGAGTTGCCGTTGAAGTGCCGCGAAAAGATAGAGTGGGTCGCGGCCACGGCTGGCCTTCGCGATCTTGCCTTCCTTTTCCCCAAAGATTGATGGGAAGCGCGGCTCGAACGCCGGGTTCGCTCGCCGCTGTTCCATCGCATAGAGCTCGGAGCGTAGATACACGAGATCGCTGAAGTCGACATCGCCAACCTGTCGCGGCAATGCGTTGATGTACACCCGCCAGTTGGCATCGAATATCGGATCGGCTGCGATTGCTCCGAAGCCATCGAGATAGCCGAGTCGGTTTCGGGCAATTGTCTCGAACTGGTAGACAAACAGTCCCGGTCTGGTTGGTTTCTCCGCCCTATACGCTGCCTCGCGCTCCAGCACGAGCAAGGCTGTCGGCATCGGAAAACGGGAAGTGACCGATTCGGCCTGCTGGATCACGTATGCCTGAAACGCGGTGAAATAGTGAGGCAACTTGGCAAACCCGCTGCCGAGGAGACCCGTGTGTTTGAGTTCGGTTGCGAGGAATTGCACCGCATAGGGTAACCGGGTGCTGCTCAGCAGTTCTTCGTGAACGCGGGTCAGAATGTCCTGTGACGACAGATTGTCGGCCAGTCGATCGCGGAACACGCGGAAGAAGTAGGCCTGCTCGATGTATTCTTCGCGGTCCAGAACGGGAGCGGTGGTCATGCACTCCAGTTTACACGATTCTGGGTCCGCTTCACTCACTTGGAAATATCCACCCCGTCGCTCACGCTCCGGGTTCGCCCGGACACACGGAC
>DASZJS010000518.1:0-3985 GCA_035947935.1 Gemmata sp.
CACAAGCCCGAAGCGCCAGCGAGGGACAACTTTTCCCTCGCTGGCGCTTCGGGCTTGTGTCAAACCAAACCGCGCAAAGTATAATCCAGGGTGTACTCGCCAAGCCCTTCGATTCTTGTGTTGAGTCCATCACTTTGCTGCCAGCGAAACGCAGATGATCTCCTTGTCGTTTCGGAAGAATCCACACTTGTTGGCATAAGCCGGGTGGCTCCAAACAATCTTGCGGGCAAACGCCACTCCCGTTGGTTCCAGTAACTTCGCCCGGCTGATCTCCTCGTAGCCGCGTGCGGTCAGTTTGGCGATGATCAGATCGCCCGTTTCGGAGAATAGGAAGAAACGATCGCCATTCTTCACGATGAAGGTGGTTCCGGACTTCGCTGCGCTGTAGTCTTCTGCCTCTTCTTTGCCGATGACCGGCTTGAAGGTGAACCACAGCTTTTTCCCGGTGTCGAGTTCGACTGCCCGGAGCATCCCCGGCTGGTCTACTCCGTAGATGATGCCGCCCTCCACGAATGGAGTCATGTTCACCGGGTAGAGCCCACGGGATTTGGGTACCATTTCCTTGCCTTGGATCATTACTTCTTGCCAGATCGGGATAACCTTTTCGCCCTTGAGTCTGAGAACCACGCCCGCCCCGCCAATGCCTGCCGCGAAGAGTTTGTCGCCAACTTGCCTCGGAGACATGATCGCCATTCCGAACGCGGGTTCGAGTCCAATGGACCACAGCAACTGGCCGGTTAGTGGGTCGAGGCCATTGATTGCCTGCGCGTGCCAGATCACTACCTGATCCTTCCCTCCAAACGTAATCGGAGTTGCTGAAGAATAGCCGGGTTCCTTCGCGCTCAGTGCTTTCCATTTCTCCTTGCCGGTGTCCTTATCGAACGCAACCGCCACACTCCCATCGCCACCGACAATACAGATCACGAGATCCTTGTACACCAGAGGATGACTGCAAAAACCCCACGTCGGGACTTTTGCCTGATAGTCCTTCGGGAAGTTCTTCGACCAAATCACTTTCCCATCAGTCACATCGAGACAAATCAAGTCGCCCATCGCCCCCAGCGTATAGACCTTGCCACCGCTGACCGTTGGGGTGGCTCGGGGACCGGCCGGATAGCTGATCCTGTATGGGCAGTCGTATTCGTGCTTCCATTTCTCCTCGCCGGTTTTTGCATCCAGGCAATGCACTCGTTCGGTACTGGCTACCAATACCTTGGAATCGAACGGGTCGTCCGGGTTCACCGCCCCCTTCCCCAGAACCCGGTCGGTAACAAACACGCGGCCATCGGCCACTGCTGGACCGGCATACCCTGGATCAATGGGCGTTCGCCACACAACAGTCGGACCATCCTTGGGAAGTACACGCACGATGCCAGCTTCGGACCACACGGCGTCGCGCTTCGTGCCCAACCACTGGGGCCAGTCTTCAGCCAATGAAAAAGGGGCAGTGGCGATCAAACCCACGATGATGAGAAGCCAGCTAAGTCGCTGGTGCGACATGGAATTGCTCCGAAGACGCGGCGAGCAGGTGTGTTGAGATAATACCGCAATTGAGGGGGGTACTTACAGTGCCGCCTGCGATCGATGTGACCAGATCGCCGAGGCTAACTCCCTTTGGGCGATCCGGTTACATACCGTTCGTCAGATTTTCACCCTTTTCCGCTCACCACCTGCGGGGTGTGGCCCATCTTGCGGAGTTCTTCCAGCACCGCCTCCACACGACCAGGACGGACGAGCAACACTCGATCCGACAACCGACCAGCCACATCCGCCGCCAGTTTCTTACGGGCGAGCAATTCCTCAGCCAACACGGCATCCTCGGTGAGTACAAGACACACCCGACGGTGTAGCTTTGCGGACAGACGGGCGGTGGGATTGGTCATGGTCGCGGGGTCACGCGGGTTGGAAGATCGTGGAGTGATTTACCCAACTCATCCGCAGTCTTGTAGGGTGGGTCGAGGTCGGCTTTGAGACCGAGCCCCACCATCTTATGCCGTATCGGTGAAATTGGTGGGCTCGCAAAGCCTCGACCCACCGTACAATAAACCTAAACATTCTTATCCCGTCGCCCGCTTGGCCGGCAGGATTTCGCGTTCATCCATGATCGCATAGCTGTAGCCTTGCTCTGTCAGGAACATCTGGCGGTGGTGCGCGAAATCGAGTTCGCGGGTATCGCGCGTTACAAGTGTGTAGAAATGGGCATCGCCTTCGCCGCTGCTCTTGGGACGCAGGATGCGGCCGAGCCGCTGCGCTTCCTCCTGCCGACTGCCAAACGTCCCCGATACCTGGATCAGCACGTTCGCATCGGGCAAATCGATGGCGAAATTTCCCACCTTCGACAGCACCAGATGTCGCACCTCGCCTTCCCGGAACTTCTTGTAAAGCTCTTCCCGTTCACTGCTCGGCGTTGAGCCGGTAATAATTGGAAGGTCAAACCGCTCTCTCAATCGGCGGAGTTGCGCCAGATACTGGCCGATAATCAGCACGCGCTGATCGCTGTAACGATCGAGCAATTCGGCCACGACTTCGTCCTTCGCCTCGTTCTCGCTGGCGATCCGGTATTTTGCCCGGTGGTCGGCCACCGCATACGCCATTCGCACCTCATCGTTCGGAAGTACCACGCGAATCTCGGTGCAATTTGCCGAAGCGATCCATCCCTTGGTTTCGAGTTCCCGCCACGGCACATCGTACTTCTTCGGCCCGATGAGGCTAAAGACATCCCCTTCCCGGCCATCCTCGCGGATGAGTGTGGCGGTGAGTCCCAATCTGCGGCGAGCCTGGATGGTGGCCGTGACGCGGAACACCGGTGCGGGTAACAGGTGGACCTCGTCATAGATGATGAGTCCCCAATCCTGCCGATCGAAGAGCCCGAAGTGCGGGAAGTCCTCAGTCTTGTCGGGGCGGTAGGTGAGGATTTGGTACGTCGCCACAGTCACCGGGCCGATGTCTTTCGTCTCCCCGGTGTACTCTTTTACCTCGTCCTCGGTCAGCGTCGTCTTGTCCAGAATCTCCCGCTTCCACTGCTTCACGGCCGTGATGCTCGTGGTCAGCACCAGAGTACTTTTCTGGAGGAGCGACATGGCCACGATGCCAACGATCGTCTTGCCGGCCCCACACGGCAGCACAATGACGCCCGAACCCCCTCGCACATCGCCGCCGGCATGGAACACCGCGGCCGAGTCCCGCTGGTAATCCCGCACCCGGAATGGCTCGCCAGTGGTGGCCATCGATTCCCGAAGCTTCATCGGAAGGTTCGAGCCCTCCGTGTACCCGGCCAGATCCTCGGCCGGATAGCCAATCCCGATCAGGGCTTGCTTCAGAACGCCGCGATAGGCGGGTTCGATGGCAAAACTCACATCGTCGAGTTTTTCGCCTAGATAGTCTTTGAGTTTCTTCTGCCGCGAGAGTTCCATGAGAAGCGGCCTGTCGTCGCAGACGAGCTTCAGTTGCTTCTCATCGATCCGTTCGAGTTTCACCCGGCCGTACCGCGAGACCGTTTCGGCAATGTCGGCCGGGAGGTTCTGCGGAATCGGGTAACGTGTGTACTTTTGAAGGACGGCAATGACCTGATCGGCTGTAATCCCAGCAGCCGCGGCGTTCCAGAGCGACAAATTCGAGACGCGGTACGTGTGGATGTGTTCGGGACTTTTTTCCAGCTCCGCAAAAGGCGCGAGGGCATCCCGCGCCTCGGCGTATCTGGGGTTATCCACCTCGACCAGAACGGAGCGATCCGCCTGGACGATGAACGGGTTGGTGGGGTCAAACGTGGGAGCAATGTGCAGATTAGCGGACTGCACTCCGGGAGTCTTCGTCGGCGGCATGGTCACCGTCGGTTAATAGTTGAACGAGCCCGACCAAATTCGAGCCGAACGTCTCATGCTACCGGTAGTTGGTGACACAAAACAAGCGGAACTGTAAAAGAGGGCGATCGCCGGGTGGGCGTCACGGAAGTCGGTGGCTTTTTCATTGTGTGGATGGGAGAATG
>DASZJS010000519.1:0-3346 GCA_035947935.1 Gemmata sp.
GGATGAAGACAAGCTGAAGTCGATCCGATCTATCGCCCAAATCTTAGCCGAAGACGCAGCGTGAGCTGGGTTTTGAGCGCCATCGCCTGGTTCCAACAATTGACCTTGAGAGCAGGCGTTGCCGCACGGATTGATTTCCCATTCGCCACTTCAATGATGAGTGGCGTCGGGATCGTCCAGCAGACATTGCAACTGGTCACTGGAGCTAATCTTCTTCATTTCGATTTCGTACCATCGCCTGATCGTGTTTGGGTCGCGGCCGCGAATTGTTCCGTTGCTAAAGGCGAAATAGCTCCAGCGGACGCCGTGCCCGCCTGTGGGTGCGGTGTTCAGAAAAATGGCACTGTCTGGAGCGTACTGCGATATGAGTTTGACGTACTGCGCGGCGACAATCGTGCCACCTGCCGGGCCATTCGGGACATCGGAGGTGTCGATGACGCCCAAAGTCAGTGCCCTGGACTTCAACTCTTCGCAGAACGAGCGTACCTCATTTTCGTGGCGAAGATCGAGTTGGAGAGCCCAGATCCGCGAGCCCTTTGCTATCTGACTCAGGTGACTGTAAAGACGATCATCAAACAGGTAATTCGAGGCGAAGAACGGATCGCTGGGACTTTTTGGCCCGGTATGGAAGTGTCCGAAAGCGTTATCCCATGCTGCCTGGTTCTTTCGCACGCTCTTGTCCCAGAAGGTCCACGAGTCCGGGTTCGAAAGCGTTTCCTTATCTTGAGCGGCCAGGCTGCGGGATCGTTGCTGCCAAAGTTCCGGCGATGCACTCAGGCGCAGGTTCAAGTAATCGGCGCGATCGGTACTGGCAGCAAGCAGGGCTCGGTTGATGTTTGCGAAGCGGATGGTCTGCGGATCGTAGTCGATTACAAACAACGCCTTGGCTTCGGATAGAGCGGCTCCTATGAAAGAACGCTCGGTACCAACCGACACATACACTCCGTGATTACTCTTGCGGTAGATAGGCAATGCCACGGCAGGATGCTGTTCGTTAGGTGGAAGATAGATGCCGGGATTCGGTTGAGGTTTGGGGGCAGGATCATTGGCCTGCGAATATGTCGCAGTCGCCAGTGCCACAGAAGCTACTAAAACGAGACTAAGGAATCGAATTCTCCGCTCGCACCACATTTCGATTGTTTGCCTTCGAGACAGGAATGATAGGGTTTGAGCTTAAACCTTTAACCGGGCTGTCACTGGCCTGGGTGCGGACTTGATGGCCTAGTTTGGCAACAGGCCATAAACGTCCAGTTCGGTCTGCGTGCCAATATACACTTTTCCATTAGCGACGGTAGGAACGGTGAATTTGACTCCAGTTCCCGCCTGGTCGCGGTTGCTCGCTGCTTGCGAGCTGTTCCAAAACTCGGTGTTCAGGTTTGACGGGTCATAAGCGTACAGTACCCCTGGAGTCGCTGGATTGATGGCCCATAGAATTGCGTGGTTGGTGCCGGCGGCAGAAAGAACGGGTACCACTCCGGGATAAACATACCGCTCGCTGGAAGTTGAGAATGGCTTGGTCTCAAATTGATCGGTCACGGTCAAAAATCGGAATGCTTTTAGGGGGCCGATGTCCGCCGTCACGTAGAGAACGTTTTGCCAAAAAAGAGGCGTCGAATAGATCTCATTCTTATCAACCACAAAACTCTGCACGATCTGTGCGTTGTTCAGCGAATTGTAATGGCCCAGATTGTTGCGGTTGAGAACGTAAAGCGTTCCCGACTTGCTGCATCCTACAAGCAGGTGAGGAAAAGGGCCTCGCACCTGATCAGGAAGAATCGCTCCTCCCTCGGTGCCAAAATCGAGGTCCTCGTCAGCTAGTTTCTTCTGATCGAATGGCGTGAACCAGTCGGAAACTGAAAGCCCGCCGGAAGTGCTGAGCTTTAAGAAGGTGTCACCGTAATTCCGGCCGCTCGGATTGTTTGCGTTGAAATCACCATTACCTGTGATTAGATAAATGTTGCCTTGTGAATCGGCTGACGGGCTGGCCCCGGACATCCAGATGCCCCCGCGCCCACCGTCGATGGTGTCGTTCAAGACGCGGACCTGGGCAAGAGTGGAAGTGTCGTATCCCATCAGCCATCCATGATAAAAGTCGGTGTTGTTGTAACCGCCCCAACAAACATAGACAATTCCGTTCAGCAGAAGCAATCCGGCCCGCTGCTTCTGCATCTTCGCGGCAAAGGTGATGGTGCCGTTGACGTTGTCGTACCCTGTGCCTCGTACGGATGCTGCGATCATCACAGGAGACCTGGAACGCTCTCTCCCCGTCGTGATGTCGATCGCATGCAGCCGTTGGATAATCGTTCCTTTGTCTATGGTCTCCGATACGGCAACGAGATAGATGGTTTGCGATGACAGATCAATCACCGGTGTCCCGGTTATGCCGGTAACTGGCCCCAAAGCGAAGCTGTCACGTTCGAGATCGGCCAGAGGCGCTATCTTCTCACCCCTCGGGAGGAGATTCACACTGGGAGTGGACCAAACAGCTTTGCACCCTGGGCCGTCGGCGTCAAAAGCGTAAAGGCTGTCGTTTTCGGTGGCGACGAATACGACGTTGTGCCGCCCGCCGCGAATCTTCACGTTGGCCGTCCAAAGGGGCTGGGCATAGACCCAACCGTCCACCGGGCACGAAAAAAGCTTTCCAAACGTGCTACTTGCCACATTCCGGCTGGTCAGAGCATATTCCCGCGAATTCACGCCTGAGTGTGCGAGGTCATTACGCCAAGTCGTGACCCCCATCAGATCGGTCATGCCGATACTGGCCACTGCGCTCCTGGTTACATCGGCCTTGCTCGTGGCGGTAATCGTGTAGACTCCCGCACCCGTCGCGGTAAATGTAGCAGAGCGAGCCGTTCGGTTCCTCAGAATCCCGCCCGAGGAGCTCCAAGTAACGCCAGAATTTGAGGAATCGTTCTGGACACTGGCAGTGAGATGCAATGGCTGCGTTACGGTCACGCCTCCGCGCACTGGTGATAACGACACCGTGATGGTGGAGGCAGCCTTGCCGAGGTTTGGGGCATTGCTGGTTTGTGATGCAACCGGGATCCTCACCTTGCTTGCGCACGCGCCACCCTGTACCGATACCTTCGTGGCACTCCAGCCCGCGACGCCGATCACGACGCCGCACAAAACCCTTACTGGCACTGCAATCCGCATTCGACAGGCCTCATTTTTCGATAGATACGCCGGGAACTAAAATACCTATTGGCGCGTGAACTGCGCCAGGTTGTAGATGCCGAGATGTTTTTCAAACGCAGTAACTGCGTCGAGATAGATGTAGAATCCGCTACCCCCGAACGTCTTATGCTCAATCTCCTCAAACTTTTCGCCTAGCTCCTGATATTGC
>DASZJS010000520.1:0-14904 GCA_035947935.1 Gemmata sp.
GGATGAACTGGTCAACAGCTACGTGATTCCGAACGTGGTCACCCCGCTTGCCAAGGCCATCGGAGCGAAACAGTAGCAACGCCCGCTTCCAGATCAAAGAGAAAGCCACCTGCCATCAGGCAGGTGGCTTTCTGCGTGTTCGGGTGATGCGAGAGTCGATTGCGTTCTCGACGAACGATTTCTCAGACGGTTCAATCCACGAGCAGGATCAGCACGGCGTTAGGAGCGTGAATCTGACGAAGAGTTCGGAGTGTGTCGATCATCGAGTTATCCAGAGGTCGGCGCGGCGAAGAAATGATCCTGACCACGATCGTCTCAATCTTCCTTTTATGGAACCGATCAAAGTCTGCCCCAATAGCTCTTGTCAGGAACTCAGGGGGCATAACAAACGTACTGGGCGTACCGCATCGCACGGCCCCAGAAGAGTACATCTGAACGTGATAGTTCATTTCAGGATAATCCTGCCTTTGCAGGATGAAAACGGGTTCAAACAGAGCACAATCCAGCGCCCGATGGTTCTGAATCCCAAGGAGTGCGACCAAGGAGAGCAGGGAGAACACAGTTTATCTCCTCTCGGGTAACTGAGTGCCCCGACGAGTTGAGTAACTGACATCATGGAAGGTTTGCGAGCGTATCGCGGTCGATCAAACTGGTCAATACATGCCTTACTTCCGCGAGTAAGTGTTCGATCTGCACCGTTTGACCGGCCGGGTTGGTGTACTGCCCCGCGGCAAGGATTTGGACGGTGTCCTTGGCAATCGTGGTAGCCCGGCTTCGACTGGGATACATATGCAACTCACTCCGTGTGTTTCAACTCTTCGACACTACGGAGAACCGTTGGGTTCGGGTATAATCGCCGTAGGAGGACAAACCCATGCCAATTCATGACTGGACCAGAGTGGAAGCAGGAATCTTCCACGATTTTCACGGCCTTTGGATTCAAGTCATTAAACTCACACTCAATGATGGACTGCTTCCACCCGACTATTACGCACTCTCTGAGCAGGTGGCGGTAGGAGTGGAACCCGATGTGATTGCACTGAGAGATCGCTCGGCAGACAACGCCACGGATGGGAATGGGGTACTTGTGGCAGAGCCGAAAACTCGTTTCAGTGCCCAGCTCGGAACCCGTCTCCCCCGCAAGAGGAATCAGGTGGCGGTTCGGCACATCAGCGACGACAAGGTAGTTGCAATGATTGAAATTGTCTCGCCCGGGAATAAAGACAGCAAGCACTCGCTTCGGGCGTTCCTCACCAAAACTGTCGATTTATTGGCAAAGCGAGTTCACTTGCTTCTGATTGACCTATTTCCGCCAACTCCGCGCGACCCACACGGTATCCATGCAGTGATTCAAGAGGAATTGGCGGGAACGGAGTTGGAACTGCCTGCCGATAAACCATTGACTCTGGCAGCGTATGAAGCAGATGTGCCACCAATGGCATACGTTGAACCGGTCGCGGTTGGCGATGCACTTCCAGACATGCCGCTGTTTTTATTTCCGGGTGGCCACGTCCTGGTGCCACTGGAGAAGACTTACCTGAAAGCGTGGGAAGGGGTTCCCGCCCGTTGGCGAAAGGTGATCGATCCCCAAGCCCCCTGATGTTATTACGGCATCATTCGTCGGATGAAGTCCAGTACCCGTTCCTTCAGGGCTGGCGGCAGGGCTTCAATCTCCTTCTCATCCAGCTTCCCATCGCCGTTCAGATCGTAGCGTTTGAACCCTTGAACTGCTCGGGGATCTCGACGCCGCCAGCGGGGATTTTCACGGCAGCCTTGGGTCCATCAGTCGTCGTTGTCTTGCCGGGGCCATCTATGAAGTATTCCACGTAGCCCAGGTGCATCTCTTCGTAGGTCTGCTGCCCCCAGCGTACAGCTTTCGTGGGGTCCGGGTTGGCTGGGTTCCCTTCGCTGTTGTCGAACATGCGGTAAACGACAGACTGCTCCCCGTAGGAGCGTATACGGGAGTTGCGAAATGGTAGAGCAGTTGCCAATTGAAGTCGTAGTGCGGCACATCGAGGAGTGTGGTTATCTGCCCATCGGGTGTCTTCAGTTCGTACTTCGCCGCTTTCCCGCGCAGGTACATGTGTGGTGCGAATGCCAGAATGCGGGCAGTTTACCTCTGCTTCACGCCACGATTTCCTTCACGACGTTCCCCTTCACATCGGTTAGCCGCATATCGCGGCCAGCGTGACGGTAGGTGAGTTTCTCGTGATCCATGCCGAGCAGGTGCAGGATCGTCGCGTGCCAGTCGTGGACGTGAACCTTACCCTCGACCGCCTCGAAGCCGTAGTCATCGGTTCGTCCGTGCGTGAAGCCGGCCTTCGTTCCACCGCCAGCCATCCACATGCTGTAACCCTTGGCGTTGTGGTCGCGCCCATCGGCCTGCGCCGATGGTGTGCGGCCAAACTCACCACCCCAGATGACGAGCGTATCCTTGAGCATGTCGCGGGCCTTCAGATCGGCGAGCAATCCGGCAATCGGCTTGTCAATGGTGTTGCAACTGTTGGTCAAGCTGTCCTTGAGGTTCCGGTGGTGGTCCCAGCCGCCGAGGGTGATTTCCACGAACCGCACACCTGCTTCGATGAAACGCCGGGCGAGCAGGCACTGCCGACCGAACCCGCTCGGGCCGCCTCCCCCTGGTCCCATACCTGGAAATCCACCCGCTCCGCCTCCACTGTCGATGCCGTAGAGCTTGAGCGTTGTGGCGTTCTCCTTGCTGAGATCCATGAGCTTCGGCAACTCCGCCTGCATCCGGAAGGCCAGTTCGTAGGACGAGATCAATCCCTCGATGCCGGGGTTTTCGCCGACGGCTTCGAGAGCGTTTTGGTTTAGCGACTGCACAAAATCGAGTTGCACGCGCTGGGCAGGCATGGATTGCTTGGGGTTCTTCAGGTTGCTCACTGTCTGAGCGTTTGGTCCAGCGGCGGGTCCACGGCCAATCTTCGTGCCCTGGTACATGGCTGGCAGAAACGAACTGCCATAGTTCACCGGCCCACCGTTGTTTTGTGGTGGAGATAACGTGATGAATCCGGGAAGATTTGCGTTCTCGGTTCCCAGCCCATACAGGACCCACGCACCGAGACTCGGACGGGGGAACTGGAAGATTCCGCAGTGCATCTGGATGAACGCCTGTGGATGGTTGGGCAAATCGGTCTGCATCCCGTTGAGGATGCACAGATCGTCAGCGTGCTTGCTCAGTTCGGGAAACAAATCGCTGATCCAGAGCCCACTGTTGCCGCGTTTCTGGAACGCGAAGGGTGAAGCCAGCAATTTGCCGCCCCCACCAAACCCGCCACGGCGCGGCGGTGGTGCCTTGCCATCATCGGCGGTGAGTTTGGGTTTGTAGTCGAAGGTATCGACGTGGCTTGGTCCGCCATCCATGCACAGAAAGATGACCCGTTTGGCCTTGGCCGGGAATTGTGGCTTCTTCGGAGCGAGTGGGTTGCTGGCGGCTTCAGCCGCGGCAGCCCGGATAGCTTGCTCGTGCGCCAGTGCGGCGAATGCGAGATAACCGAACCCGGAGGCGGTCGATTTCAGCACGGTACGACGAGAAAGCATGGGAAGCTCCGAATGTGGACGGGATGCATATTCCCAGGGGTTTCGCTGTCGCTTCACCCCTGGAATAATTATGACTCACTTCCGATACTGAAACTCCGCGCTGGCAAAGAGCGCCTGGCAGAACGCTGCCCACGTCTCGCGTTGCTGGCGAGTTGCTGGAACCCGGTCTTTCGCAAGCGTCTCGGCGTATTGCTTCAAGAACTGCTCGACGTTCATCAATTCCTTGTCGGATGGTGGTCGTCCGTAGAAGTCCAGATACGCCGAGCGAATTCGCTCCGTGTCGGTTGTGGTTGCTTTCAAGATCTTGTCCGCGGCAGCCTCGGCAGACCGGATCACGAACGGATTGTTCAGCAGGAACAATCCCTGCGAGGGCACGGTCGTGGTTGGCCGATCTGCCGCGATGAGGCTCGGATCAGGAGCATCGAAGAGCGCCAGGGCTTCTGGCAGATTATCGCGAACGATCGGCAGGTAGACCGAGCGGTGGGTGTTCCGCGGGTCGTTGATCGCCTGCTGAATTCCCGCTCCGGGCCGGGCTCCTGCGCCAAAACCACCGGTTGGGCCTTCGCCTGTCCGGGCAACCACTGATCCCGTTGGTGGAGTCGTGTCGAGTTGGCCGCTGACCGCGAGCATCGAATCTCGCAGGCTCTCGGCATCCAGGCGGCGAGGACTCATTCGCCAGAGAAGAGCGTTGTCCGGATCAATCTCGTTATTCTTGGCATCGAACTTGGAATCGAGTTGATACGTGTGGCTCATCACCACCTTCTTGATGAGCTTCTTCACCGACCATCCCTCCTCCATGAACGTGAGGGCCAGATAGTCGAGCAACTCTGGGTGAGTGGGTGGTTGACCGGCTGCCCCGAAGTTGTCCGCTGTCGGCACCAATCCGTGGCCGAATAGATGCAGCCAGACGCGGTTCGCCAGCACCCGGGCGGTCAGTGGGTTGTCTTTCGATGCAATCCATCCGGCCAGTTCGAGTCGCCCACTACTGCCTGCGGCAATCCGAGGATGGGTTTTCGAGACCACTTGAAGAACGCCGCGGGGGATACGCTCGGTGGATGGCTTTTCGGGTTCGCCACGCGCATAGATCGGACTATCGCCAATTGTTAGTGACCCGCGAGCGAACGGCACTCCCAGTTCACCGCCTCCGCGGCCAAAAGGACCACCAGGCCCACCGCGGCCAGCCGGTTTCTCGTGTACCCCCATCGCAGCCAACTTCGGATTTCCTTCAAAGTCGAACGAATCGAGTCGGCTTCGCAGGATCGACACCTGGGCCTGGGTGAAGAGGCGGCGGATTATATCCGTTTGATCCTGCTTGTTGAGGTCATCGATCTGCTTCTTGATTCGGTCCCGTTCGGCTGCGGTCAATGTCTCGGTAGTTCCGGCGGGATACCCGCTTTCTTTCGGCAGCGGAATGGTGGGCGAAGGTCGCTGGCTCTGGACGAACCGGATGGTGCCGTAGCACGTCTCAGTGCTGCGGAAGATGCCGGCAAGGGCGTAGTAATCGCGCGTGGGGATCGGATCGAACTTGTGGTCGTGGCAGCGGGCGCAGGCCGCGGTGATTCCGAGGAATGCCTGGGTGGTGACATCGATTTGCTCATCGGCCACATCGAGTTCAAACTGGAGGCCACTCCGTTCATTGAGCGTCTTCGGCCCGATGGCCAGGAAGCCGGTGGCGATGATCCGCTCGGCCTTCTTCTTCGGGTCATCGGTCGGCATCAGGTCGCCGGCAAGTTGTTCCTTGATGAACTGGTCGTATGGCTTGTCGGCATTGAATGCAGCGATCACATAATCCCGGTATCGCCAGGCGTGGGGATAGGTCACGTTCACCGTCTTGCCCGAACTCTCCGCGTAACGGGCGACATCGAGCCAGTGCCGACCCCAGCGTTCGCCGAATTGTGGAGAAGCGAGGAGATGATCGACAACCTTCTCGAAGGCGGCCGGGGAAGCATCGGCAACGAATGCTTCTACCTCTTCCGAACTGGGCGGCAGGCCGGTGAGATCGAGATACACCCGGCGAATCAGCGTTCGCTTGTCGGCATCCCCAATGGGCTTCACGCCAGAAGCTTCCCACTTGGCGTGAACGAAGGCATCAATCGGGCTTCGAATCGCAAATTTCAGATTCCGGATTTCCGGTGTTGGGTGGGGCGTAGGCGGCTGGAAGGCCCAGAATTTGCGACCTTTCTCGATGTCGATTTCTGGTCGGGCGGTTGCGGTTGCCTTTCCTTCGCGGGGGTCGGGCGCACCCATCTTTACCCATGCCTCGAAGTCCGCGATCGCCTGATCGGATAGCTTGCCCTTTGGGGGCATCGCCATCGACTCATCTTTGTAGCGCAGAGCCCTGATGAGCACGCTCTTGTCCGGGTTGCCCGGCACAATTGCCGCACCCGTGGTACCACCCTTGCGGAGACCCTCGCGCGTGTCGAGGAGCAATTCGCCCTTGAGCTTTTCAGAGTCGGCTGAGTGGCACTTGTAGCAGGTATCCACCAGAACCGGGCGAATCTTCTTCTCGAAGAACGCAAGTTGTTCCTGGGTAGGCTTGTCGGCAAATCCGGAAGACTTGGTAGTTGTTGATGGGTCTGGTTGCTTCTTTTCGTTCTTGCCGCCCGCGGCACCGTCCAACTCGGTGATTTTCTTGAACTCATCGAACGTGAGAAACTTGTCGCCATCGGTATCGAGTTTCTCGAAGAGCTTTTTGATGAGGTCGGGATTGTTCTTGAACTTCGCCCCTTTACTCAGCAGTTGTGTAAACTCATCTTCGGAGAGCTTGCCATCCTTGTTCGTATCGCCGCGCTTGAAGAGTGCTGTTGGATCGGGTTGTTGGGCAGCAACATGCCGCACAAGCAAGGCACACCCAGCGAACAGGGCCAGACAGGTGAGCGGTCGCAACATAGTAATACACCTGCGATTCAAACGGACGACTAAGTATCGCACAAGAATAAACCCACATCGCCCCGGTGAGTGACGAATCTCACCTATTTTTCGCTGATTCGGCCTGCTCCCATCGCTCAAGTATTTACGCCGCAGAAGGTTAGAACCTCATGTATAATAAATGAGAGACAGCCCATACTTCGCTACCACTCGCCCGGTGTATTCCCAGTGAAGCAGTTCTATCGGCTGACCGAGGTAGCTCTGCCCCTGCAAGTTATTCGCCGCTATCCTGAGCCGTATTGAGAGTTTGCGGCTGGCATGGGACTCGGGGTGAGATTCGCTACGGTTGGTGAAAACGACCCGCATCGTCTTCAGCGTGGTACGTTTTCAGAACAGAGAAATGCCTGGCTGGTGGTCCCGGAACCCTCCGATCACGGTCGAAAGTCATCCAAGTAGTAAAAATTTCGACTTCGGTTCGCCGCCGGGATAAAGTTGAGCCTGGGAATCGAATCTATACCCTGTTGGCGTTCAACGGGGAAAGATCGAGTTGATAGTTGTCACTTGGAGATTGCATGGCTGTCGCGCTCTCCTGTCCACACTGTCAAACACAATTGATGCTTAAGCGCAAGCACCCAATCAATAAGACCGCGCGTTGCCCACAGTGTAAGGGAGTTGTCCCACTCACCACGGTCTCGAACGAACGGGCGCAGACATCTTCCAGACCCCAGGCAAGTGAGGAGTGTCAACCGAACAATCAGGAAACGGTCACTCAGTCCAAGCGGTACGGGGACCACACGTCGGGGAAAGCAGAGGTGGATTTCCTCGCCCCGCCCCAACAGCCCGATGAACTCGGCCGACTCGGCCCGTACCGCGTCCTCTCCCGGATTGGTGTCGGCGGCATGGGCATGGTGTTCCGCGCTGAGGATCCATCGCTCAAGCGGCAGGTCGCGCTGAAGGTAATGCTCCCGCAGTGCGCATCCAACCCGAGACGAAAAGCGCGATTCCTCCGCGAGGCCCACGCCCAGGCTCGCGTCGAACACGAACATATCGTTGCCATTTTTCAGACCGGTGAGCTGGATGGAGTGGCATTCATCGCCATGCCATTGCTGAAAGGCCAGACCCTCGGCTCGGCCCTCTTGCAGAACCCGCGGCCTCCGCTGAAAGAAGTGCTGAGGATTGGCCGGGAGATGGCCGAGGGGTTGGCCGCCGCCCACGAGGCCGGACTGATCCATCGGGACATCAAACCGCTCAATGTGTGGCTCGATGGGAAGCGTCGGCGCGTCAAAATCCTCGACTTCGGGTTGGCCCGAGCAGCCGACTCGACCGATCTTGGCGATTTGGGTGAGGATCAAAACTCCTCTGCTTCAAACGACGATGGGTCCCTGACTATCCAGGGGGCCGTGTTGGGCACGCCGCTGTACATGTCTCCGGAGCAGGCCCGCGGAGAGAAGGCCGATCACCGCACCGACCTGTTCAGCCTCGGTATCGTGCTCTACGAGATGACGACCGGCTCGCTTCCGTTCACCGGCCCGAACAAGGATACGATCCTGGATGCAGTTAGAGACCACCACCCACCCGCTCCCAGCGTCCAGAACCCCGACGTGCCTCAACCGTTATCCGACCTCATTATGCAACTCCTGGCCAAGCCGGTTGCGAATCGCCCGGCTAGCGCAGAAGAAGTAGCAGAAACATTACAACGGCTGGAATCATCGTTCAATTCCACCGATCTCCACGCCGCACTTCCCGCGCTGGCTCCAGACGATCCTTGGCGCGAACTCGACACGACCGAGCAGAGTACGATCGTGGAACCAGTGGCACAGATCCACTCCGAGACACGAAAGACCAAACCTCAGACAGAGTGGAAGCGTAAGCCGGTTTACATAATTATCGCAGTCGCCAGTCTCGTTGCAGTAGCTGTGCTCGTGGGTGTGCTGGCATCGTCGAAGCCTTCCCCGCAGCAACCAGACCCGGAACCAGCCGCGGCCAAGGGCACGCCTGCCCCCCCTCCCAAACCTCCCGCTGTCAAGAAGGCGTTTGCCTGGCCCGTCGAAGCCTTGCGCGAAGGCCGCATCACTTTGCCGGATCTCAGCACGGCGAAGTTGCTCAAGATAGACGAGTTTGACGACCGCGCCACCGGCTGGCCTCAGGGTAAGTCGGATAATAAGGGGGCCATTGCCCAGCGAGGCTACAAGGATGGAGTCTATTTCATTCACAAGGATTTCGACGGCGGCGTGTCCTATGGAGAAAGCGGTCAATTTGCAGGATTGTCTGCCTTCGTTTGCCAGGTGGAAGGACGGGTTGTCGATGACGCCGCGGCGAACTGGGATCTGTGGTTCGGCAACGACCAGCAGCGAAAAGCTCTCACCGTGAAACTCAACGCTGCCGGTAAACTCGGGGTTGCCATTACAGAAAACGACAACGGAGAACAGGAATCGCTTTTTTCGGGAACTCACACAGCCATCAGGAAAGGCAATGAGTTCAACAAGCTCACCGTCATCTACACAGCGGATCGGTTTGAGGTGTACGTCAATGGTGTTGCCGTGTGCGATCCCTTGTCAGTGCCAGTCCGTCTCCAGCCGGTGAACATCGCACTGGGTCTGAGCGGCGGAGGGAAGAGTTTGGCGGAATTCCGACGGCTCACGGTCTGGTCCGCGGATGGCTTGCCAACGCCGGAGGAACGCCTGAAGAATCATGAGGTACCGGTCAAGGATTCGTTCAGGCTCCCATTCACCTGGCCCGCAGTTGCTCTCCGCGAGGGCCGCGTCACTCTGCCTGACCTCGATATGGTGAAGCCACTCAAAAAAGACGACTTTAACGACCCCACCACCGGCTGGCCTCAGGGCAAGTCGGAAAATAAGGGGCTCGTTGTCGATCGGGGCTACAAGGATGGAACCTATTTCATTTACAAGGATTTCAACGGAGGATACTCCTACGGGGGAAGTGGTCAATTTATCGGATTCGCAACTTTCGTCTGTCAGATGGAAGGACGGGTTGTCGATGATACCCGTTCGAGCTGGGACTTGTGGTTCGGCAACGACCAGCAGCGAAAAGCACTCATCGTGAGACTCAACGGCGCAGGCAAATTCAGGGTTGCCCTGTGGGATTACGACAAAGGGGATCAAGCACTGCTCTATTCGGGAAGTCACACGGCCATCAAGAGAGGGAATGAGTTCAACAAGCTCACCGTGATCTACACAGCGGAGCGGTTGGAGGTGTACGTCAATGGGATTGCCGTGTGCGATCCCGTACTCGTGCCACTCCGTCTACAGCCCGTACGCATTGCGTTAGGTGTGAGTGGCGGAGTGAAGAGTTCGGCGGAATTCCGACGGCTCTCGATCTGGCCAGCGGATGGCCTGCCGACGCCGGAGGAACGATTAAAAGCCGGAGCGCTGTCGGTCAAATAATCCACCACATCCGCAGCGATAGGTCTCAACCACCCTAAAACAATGTATCGCGCGTTCCGTTTGGGCTTCTTTCGTAGGGTTGAGCTGTGCGCAGTACGTCGAGGCCCACCAAGACCACGCAAATGTACAGACTGATACTAATGGGCTGGAGGAGGCATTGGAGCACTGGGCGGCTCTCCCGACACCGAGCTTGGCTCAGTACCGTGCGGTTTGAAGAAATTCCGAACTAAACGAATTTCACTCCGCTCTGTGCTTCCCTCTCCCTTGAGCTGGGTGACAAAATCGTTGTCGTTGAAGAACCAACGCCAAATTGTTTGTTGGAGCCGTTCTCCAAGGGTCGTTCCCAGTTGCGGATACCTAACGAACAGGGAACAGACTTGTGCCATTTCGAGGCTTGGGATGATCTTGTTTCGGAGCAGATCGGGGAAGCAATCCCCCCCCAACCCCAGACTGCGATATCCTCCCCGTAACCAAACGAGCAACTCCCATTCGTTCACTTTGGGTTCGACAGGTGTTTGAGGTAACGGCTTTGTCGCGGATGGAGTGAGCGGTTTAAATGCGACGATAACTCCAAGCGGCAAGTACTCCTTCTTCCAGCCATCTTCGATGATGCCTTGCTTGTCACCCGCTCGACCGGTCGTGATGATCCACGCAAGATGGGGCTTAAGTGTTTCTTCCTTGCCGTTCTTGATTTCAATCGATGAATTCTTCACCGCCGATGTGATGTACTTCGCTGCCGCAATGTTCCCCCGCAGTGACAAGATATGAGCCCATTCGCGGTGGAATTCTGTGTCGAAGGATTTGAGGATGTTTTGATAGTCCTCGTCGTCGGGATCATCAATCTGGCACCAACGCACAGGGAGTTGATCCAGATTCAAAGCTCGCTCGCAGAATCGCACGAAACCGCGGCTGTACTGAGACCGAAGAACAGGCCAGAATTGATGGAACACATCCGAAGAAGTCCACCGCCGCAAAACATTCATCCATCCGCGATTCAAGGGGTGAGCAAAAAACCGATCGAGATCGTTCTCCAACCACGAGATTTCCATCACTTGGAGCAGATAGTCAATTTCATGCAACTCGCGTAACTGAGCGTTGAAATCAACTCCGGAGCGAACCAATCGCTCTGCTTCTTGGAACAGGGATCGACTGACACCCCGCAGATCGCCGCGGTCTCGGAGTGTACCAACCGCTGCAAGATACTCTCGGCAGGACGTCAGGTACGCATCGGTTGCACCGTCAGGGAGCGGCGCCCACTCACGACGCACTGCTGCGAAGAATGCTCGGATATAACCTCGGTATTCCTCATCCCACTTCTCTGAGTTTACTTTGCTCAGGTCCGGTTCCTCGACTACCTCCTTCGCCCCGGCAAACACGTTCACTCCGATGTGATAACCGAGCGCTCTGTAGCTTTCAAACTGAGCTTCGTCAAAGAATTGATCGGCTGTGCTTTGGTGCGGGAATGGGGGATGAGTCGCGGCGTAGTTCCTAAGGTCGGGATCCTCGTCTCCCGTAAGCGAAGATCGGATGAATACAAGCGTCCCGGTTACTCCCGATGGATCTACTTCATCGTATCGGATCGCCCCGATCGCGCAGTGCCACAAGCTCAACCCGTTGTCATTCTGCCGGAGTGGGCTGGTGTCGATATCGATTGCAATCCCGAAATCCGTCCTCACCAACCGGATCAGATTGGCAAGGTTCTCGGACGCGTCCGAGGTATCCTCCGCAGCATCCACTACAATGACGTATCGGCACCGTCGGCGGATCAGTTCGTACGCCCCCGTGTTCTCGAAGTGCCCACCATCGGTCAGGTGAACGTACTCGTCCTTGCTGCCCGTCATACCGAACAACTCCTTGAAATAGTAGTGGGCTCCTTTTTGAGGCCAGCCAGCGTCCCAATCCTCGGTCATGGTTTTAGGATTCCGAATCCACCACCCGAGTCGTGCATTCAGGATGGTCAAGAACGCAGTTAAGGGGGGGGATTGAAGGACGTTCATATTGGGATCGACCGCAGCTCCGGAAATTGTGATGGCTCGCCCAAGAGTGAGATTATTCAGAGCAATAGGGTTACCTTCATTGAGCAAGGCATAACCGGTTTCTCGGCTCCCACAATAATCGGGAGTCAAGATGAAAGAAGATCCCTTCCGATCCTGGTAAGCCAAGTCCTCTCCCGCGACCAGGTTCAAGGTGGCGTTGAAGATCGGATATGGCCCCAGATATGGAGGATATGGTGGAATCTTTTTAGAATCCTCATGCTCATTCTTCGCAGAGGTTTTGGGTGGGAAATGAGTGACACGAAGTGCAGCGAGTGGCAGGTCATCGTTCGGGTCGAAACCGGTGAATATGTTCGGGCACCGAGGCTCAGTCTTGTTTAATGCCGCTTCTCCCCCGTGTAAGTTATCCTGGTGATGGCGCGACGCACCCAGATAACACCGGACGAGGCGGTTCATGTATAGAGAGTGGAGTGAGAACTGTGTTGCGGGAATCAAGCAGAAAGCTAGATAACCGAAAAATGCAAACATCAGAAACCAGAACAGAACCCATTGCCACTCTGCACCTTGCAACCAACACCGATAACACTCGGCGGGATTATCGGGAGAGATCTTGTAAAGCCAGAAAGACACCTCCGACCCAATAGCGACTAGCCCGATCAAAAAGAGGGGGGGGACAATCTTGGCAATCAGGGTGAGGAGTCTGTTCGATCCCTGTTGACTGGCTCGCCGAGCAACCACAGCTCCGCCAGCAGTCGTCAACAGCCAACCAAGTAAAGCACTCCATGGAACTGCCGCACCGAGGTTATTCGCTCCCCCGTCTGCGATGTAATCCTCTAGAGCACGAACCCCCCAAGGGATGTAGACGACTGCCCCAAATAAGACAATCCAACCGATCGAACCTCGGAGCAAATTTGCGTTGATCCGAGATCGCAACTCGAGTTCGTACTCCGAATATTGACCTCCGGCAAGTGCGATTTCTACATATCCAGCTGCCAGGAGTGTAATAATAAATAGAGGCGGTCCGAATGCAGCGAAGAGAATCGAATTCCCTTCGACAGCAAAGAGAAAGTGGTTGAGAACCAAGCCAAAAAAGAGACCAAACAACACTGTGTGGAGCCATGCAAGGAAAGATAACCAATTTCGACCATGTGGTTCTTTTCGGAAGTATCGTGTAATGAGAGCAGAAACGATACCAAAGATTGAGAACAGTATGACAACGACGATCAGATCCGCTTGAATATCTCCTCCGAAATAGGCGTCCAAGTGGCGTATCCATTTCGGCAATCGACTACGGTAGATTCCCGCTGAGTTAAGAGTGGGACCAACCAGCCACGGTCCAAGTATCGCAGCGAGGAATAGTAGAAGCGTTAGCCCACGATGCGTTCCTTCATTTCCCATTCCCCGGTCCAGTAGTGTGAGGCGCCGACGCAACTCAACAAGGGCACCTAGCAGAAGAGCCACGAAGGCAAATAAAAGTGCCGTGCTTGCGTTAAACCAGCTGTAGTGGGAAACTACAGGTAAGCCATAAATGACAACCATCAATCGACAGAAAATTGCCAATAACATGACCACTGGAAAAACGATAAGGGAGTTAATGAACAGATTTCGGAAATAGATGGAAACCAGAGTCCAGCTATCGAGCGGGATAAGCCCGAACCTCGGAGCTAAATAGCGACTGTGGGCACGTAAGTGGCGGACGGTTTCCGGTTCTGGTTCTTTTTCAGACTTGGAATCCAACGCGATCTTTGCCGCTTCGCGGCGATTCTCACGCGGATCAAGTCGTTTTTGGACTGCCTCGATTGCTGCCTTTTCATCCCCCTGTGCCCGCCGAATCCATGCTGCCAACCAACCACCAATGTATCCTCCACCAGATACTGTTGAAAGGAAGTCGATCCGGGTGAGGAGATTCAAACGACCCAGTGCTTGCAAGATTCCAAGGTTGAAGGTCGCGCTTCGGATCCCTCCTCCGGAAAATGAGAGGCCCACAAGGTCTCGCTGGAGTGGGTCTGGCGAAGCTGTCGACGTGTCAGTTGTTTGATGTGGGGGTGGGTTGGTTGGAGTAACTGCTTGATCAGATTTGCTGTGGGGGTGAACGCGGCTTCTCCGTATCGCAACTTGCTCTAACTCATAGTTCTGAACCGACCCAGCGAAATATTCGTGGAACGCTTCATTGGGAGTATTCAAAGCTTCTCCGCCTTTGAGGAGTGAGGTTGGACTACTCGTGATCAAACCAGAGGTGTTCGACCAAGAAGATCAATATGCCTGGCCGCCGCCCCTCAGTTTCGAGGTGAAAAATCGGACGAAGTAAGTTTGTGGAAACGAACTCCCTCAGTTGAGTTTGGGTCAACTGGGTTGGCCCAACTCAACCGAGATGGCTCTCGTTATATTTTCAACAAGACTCAGACTGATAAACGCTGCATTGGCTTGTGACCGGTCAACTAATCTGGAAAAAACAACGAGACCAAGCCGGAGTGGATATTCGCCAAATAATTTGATGATGGTGGACGGTCTGATTTAGGAAAACGGAGTCAAGAGGCTGTAACAAATTGAGCGTTGGTATTCAGTAATCAGGGATAACCTCGTTACGATGCTCTGCGTGGGAACGTGTTTTCGGACGCTCCGCGTCCTGTCTTTTCTTATTTATGTGTGAGGTTTTCTGAGAGAGATAGCAGGAATAGGGACGCGGAGCGTCCGAAAACACGTTCCCACGCAGAGCATCGTAACGAGGGCTTGAATATCCTCAATTAGTTACAGCCTCTAAGCCAAACAAACACGCTTCTTAGCTCTGTCCTATTTCGCCAGATCGACGCAGATGATCTCCTTATCGTTGCGGACGTACATCTTCTTGTCCGCATATGCCGGAGCGCACCACACCACCTTGCGTCCGAAGGCGTTGTTCGTCTGTTCGATCACCTTGGCCCGGTCGATCTCCTCGTAACCCTTCGGTGTGAGCTTGCCAAAAACAATGTGTCCGGTTTCCGAGAAGAAGACGAAGCGATCGCCATTCTTGACGATGAACGCCGTTTCTGAACCCTTCGGCATTCCTCCCACTGGTCCCGGATCGTCCCACAACCGTTTTC
>DASZJS010000521.1:0-3281 GCA_035947935.1 Gemmata sp.
CGGCAACTCGACTCCGTACATGTGCCCGTTGTCGTCGTAGCCGTAGAGAGTGTCATCCACGAGGAACGGCTGAACGCTGACCGGTGAAACGCCTGATCCCTTCTTGTCCTTCCATACCACTTCGACGCCGGGCTTGTTGGCGTCGAGCTTCAACAGCAGGTTCTTGCCCTGATATCCACCGACAAAGAGATATTCCCCATAGCGAACCGGAGTCATGATTACGCATCCGTTATCGGAGGAGTAAGGTGTCGTCCAGTAGCGTTCGCCCGTCTCCGGGTTGAGCGAATAGACGGCCTTTGGAGAAGCGACAATCATCTGCCGCTTGCCAGATGCTTCGGTGATGAGTACGGGACAATAGCCCTGTTCCGACTGGGTGCCTGCCTTCCAGATTTCGGCACCAGTGTCCTTGTCGAACGCCACGACGTGGCTGCCTTCGCCGCCAACGAGGGTAATCAGTTTCTTGCCATCAATCATCGGATGGGCAGCATATCCCCACAGGGCTGCCTTGGTCTTGTATGTGGTCTTCAAGTCCTTGCTCCAGAGGATTTTTCCGGAGTCAGCATCAAAGCAGAAGAGGTTTCCTTCGGCACCGAGTGTATAGACCTTTCCTTCGTGAACCAATGGCGTGCAGCGCGGGCCGGCCGGGTACGAGATGGCGTATTTCACCGGGTATTCGTGCTTCCACTTCTCCTTGCCTGTTTTCTGATCGAGACAGAGTGTGCGTTCCACTCCGTTGAATTCCGCCAGATCGAAGTTATCGACCTTCACATCCGCCGCAGTCACGAAGTCCGTGACAAACACCTTCCCACCGCTGACTGCCGGACCCGCATAACCACCCGCGATGGGCGTTCGCCAAACAATCTTCGGACCGCCTTCGGGGAACTTCTCGATAATGCCGGTCTCACGCCAGACGTTGTCTCGCTTTGGCCCCATCCACTGCGGCCAATCATCCGCTTGAGCGCTTGGGACGAAGAGGAAGATCACTGCGAATAGCAGACTTTTCCTGACGGACATGGTAGACCTCCTGAATGAAGTGGCACGGCGGTATGATGTCCCGTCCTGAGCCGATGGGCAAGGGGAATCAGCCGAGGTTACAGAATGTTACAGAGATATTCTTCACGCGGAGTGTAATGACACGTTGAAGTGAAGTTAATCGTAGCGGAAGTCGCCAGACTTCCGGGAAGCCAGACGGAAGTCTGGCGACTTCCGCTACGGAGAATTTACCAGGGGTTCCGCATCGCTACTCGCTGCTCCACCCTTGGAAACTTGGCTACTTCCCCGTTGGCCGCAGGAAATGAATGAACGCCTCCGCGGCTGGTGGTGGCGTTTCGCCTCGTCGCATCAGAATGCCCGAGTCGATGGGACGGATTTGACCCGGGAGTTTTCGCACCCCGACATTCACGCCACGGGTCACGGCTCCGTTCGGCATCAACGGGACAAGCGATACGCCAAGTCCGGCTTCAACCATCTTCACCACAATCCCGGTGGTCGTTGCTTCCATGTCGATCCGTGGACTGAGCCCCAGTTTGTGAAACTCATCGAGTACGTGTTGCCGACCTGTCGATCCTCGCTCGAACACAATCAGGGGGACATCCGCAAGGTCGGCCAGCGTTAATCCTCGTTTCCGGAGCAAGGGGTGACCGGGCGGTGTGATGAGTCCCCAGTCGAGCGAGAACAGGTGGCGGTATTCAAGACCCACTCCACCCTCGTAGGGAGCGGCCACTCCAAACGCCAGATCCGGATCGCGTAAGAGTGCATCTTCGATGTCCCGCTCCGTTCGGCTACTTAGCCGGACCCGGATCTTTGGGAAGGCCCGGTGAAACTGGCGAATCGCATCGAGCATGGCATAGAGCGTCAGATATTGGGTTGCCGCGACGTGAACCTCTTGCGGCCCTCCGGCGCCACCAAACAGTTCTCCCAGCCGACGAGCCCGATCGAGAAACGCCATCGCGTGGGGCAGGAACTGCTCCCCGTGAGGGGTGAGAGGCGATCGTCGCCGCGGCCCTCGTTGTTTGTGGTAGAGCGATACTTTGAGTTCCGCCTCCAGTGCGACAAGACGATTCCGCAACCCTTGCTCGGTAATGTGCAGCCCGGCAGCAGCAGCCCGCAGGCTGCCCGCTCGCGCCAGCTCCACCAGAGCTTCCACCTGATGGGTCGATACCGATGGGATAGGCTCGGCCAAGGTAATCCCCAATTAAACAACTAAAACCTGTTTTATATTAATCATTAACCACATTCTGTTGATGAAGCAAGCAGTTATTGTGCATGCGATGGTGCCGTGGCACCCTGCCGACAAGCGGCAGGCACCGCGCGAGCCACCATCGGAAGGAAAACAAACCATGAAACGTGCATTTGCGTTTGGGGTTATTGTGGCCGCTGCGGGTATGGTTCTCGCCGCACCTGTGCCGGCGGAAACTCGGAAGCCTGCCGCGTTTCCGGCCGGGCACTATGTTCTAACCGGTTGCGGCGAACCAGGCCGCGGGGAGGATGTCCTCGAACTCACCAAGCCATTTCATCTGCGACCCGGGCAGTATGTCCTGAGTGGTGGCTCGAAACCGACAGATCTCATCTTCGTGGATGACGATTTGGAAGTGTATCAAGACAAAGCACAACTGTTCATCGACGATGACCACGTCCGTACCACGGAGACACGAGGCAAACGGGCAGCGAGGTACAAGGGTGAGCCGATTGTGCTTGTTCTCGATTCGACAAAGAAGGTGCGGATTGTTGCCATCGACTGTGGTCCAACCGAGGCGATCATCGGGTCGCTTTGGCTGCATCGTTGGGATGGCGAGCGAAAGAAGCTGACCGATGGTGTAACGCTCGCCTCCCCACCGAATCTCCCCGCGGCGTTCTTCGATGAGTCTTACACCCTCACCGAAGGATTCGAGATGCCCGAGAAGGTTTCCACGGATGCGACAATCGATCTGCCCGCGAAGCCAGCGACCTTGCTGCCTCGGTTCAAATCCGTTGCACCACCTGTTGCTGTAAAGGTTCGCGAGATCAATCCGGGAGACTTCGTGTACCATGCGGTTCTCGACGGTCTCACGGAGGATGGCGTTTCGCCGCTCTTTGCCGCAGCGCTTACTAAGCATCAGGATGGCGGCAATCCAGACTTTCTTGGGAAATGTACCCTCTGCACACCAACATTGCGTGCGATTGAGGAATATAGCGGGCGCAAGGAAGCGGCGAAACCGAAAGAAGGGAAAGGGATGACGTTGGATTTGGCCAGGCGTCTTGAATCCAAAGAAAGCGGAACGCGCCGGGCAGTGATCCGGGAA
>DASZJS010000522.1:0-8829 GCA_035947935.1 Gemmata sp.
CGAGATCGAGCGGCTCGTCAAGTATGCTTGGGAGAATCGCGTCGTTGTAACAATTCTTGTTCATCGCCATGACCCGTTTGTCCCAGTAACCATGATCTTCCGCAGGTTCCCATAACTCGAGCACCAATCATCGCTGGTTCAGTCCACAAACCCACGCCGCGAGGTCTGCACTGGCAAACCTTGCGGTTTAGCACTTTAACTCGCTTATTTCACTTCGGTGAGTTTATGCGGTTCTGTCGCGTTGATGAGTGGACGGTGGGGTAAACCAACGCCCTTGCCGCGAACAGCCTCTCACCCCCCACTTCGCTGGGGGTTGCTCTTGTCAAATTGAGCGCAATGAGAAAATTCCAGAGTGAAGAATGAACGCAGGCCACGGAGCAACGGGCCGTGAAGCTGTCGTCAGCAGCGGTTGTTGAGAGCTGTTGGACCAGGCCACACGAACCCAGAGCGTAGATGGATCGAGGCGAAATGGGGTGGTAAGTGCAGAACGCCAAACAGGAGAACGTGGCATGGCGACTAACGCCGCAGTCAGTCCTCAGAACCATCGTATCCCAGCACCACGGTTTACTCTAGCTTGGCGATTGTGGATGGGGAGGCCTATCCGTAGCATAGTTTTGGTCGGGCGTTGAGCCTCCGCAAGATCGCCACGAAGAAATACCTTCAGGCGCGATAACGAGGCGGCATCCCATGAAGTGGCTCCCCATGCAACGACCTTCTTCCAATGACTCCTCACATCCCTTCAGCCCGCCGTCAGTGACCATTTCGCCAGACCCGGACGGCGGAGCGAAGAAGCCTGCGATCGAACCCCAAGGAACCGTGGACCTCGCGCCGGAACAGGCAGCAATCCTGGTCACAACGAAGTCGGGCGGCCACGAGGCACCGACTCCTGGAGAGCTGCCTCTCCCGGCCATCGATGGCTATGAGATCCTGGGCGAATTGGGTCGCGGCGGCATGGGCGTCGTCTATCGCGCCCGGCATGTCCTACTGAACCGTTCCTGCGTTCTGAAGATGATCCTCGCCGGGGATTATGCCGACGCCCGCGCTGTCGCTCGTTTCCTGGTCGAGGCGGAGGTCGTCGCCCGCTTGCAGCACCCCAACATCGTGCAGATCCACCACATCGGCGAAACGGGCGGCCGGCCGTTCTTCGAGCTGGAGTATGTCGAGGGCGGCAGCCTGGACCGCCAGCTCGACGGCACCCCCTGGCCGCCGCGGCAGGCGGCCGAGTTGGTTGAGGTTCTGGCGCGGGGCGTTGCCGAGGCGCACCGGCTGGGGATTATCCACCGCGACTTGAAGCCTGGCAACGTACTCCTGGCGGCCGACGGCACCCCCAAGATCACCGACTTCGGCCTGGCCAAGTCGCTCGCTGTGGATAGTGGCCTGACGCAGACCGGCGCGATCGTGGGATCGCCCGACTACATGGCCCCCGAGCAGGCCGAGGGTAAGACCAAGGAGGTCGGGCCGCTCGCCGACGTTTACGCTCTGGGGGCCATCTTGTACGAGCTTCTCACCGGACGCCCGCCGTTTCTTGGCGCGACGGTTCTGGAGACTCTGGAGCACGCCAGGACCACCGAGCCGGTGCCACCGTCACGGCTGGTGCCCGGCTTGCCCCGTGATGTTGAAACGATCGTGCTGAAGTGTTTGCAGAAGGAACCGAGAAAGCGCTATGACTCGGCCGCAGCCCTGGCTGAAGACTTGCTGCGGTTCCTCGGGGGCGAGCCGATAGTGGCTAGACCAATTGGCCGGATCGAGCGAGCTTGGCGATGGTGCCGTCGACACCCGGCCCCAGCCTCCTTGACAGGTGCCATCGTTCTGGTTGCTACCCTGGGACTGGCGGGAGTCCTCTGGCAGTGGGGCGAGGCGGTGAAGGCGCGCGATCAAGCCTCACAACGGGCTATCGCCGAGGCGGAGGCTCGCCGGGAGGCGGAGACCACTCTCGTCGACATGTACACGACCAGTGGGATTCAAGCTGGCGTGCAGGGTGAGAATTCGCAGGCGGCCTTATGGTTCGCCAATGCTACCCGGCGCGCCAATGCCGATCCCGACCGCCAGATTGCCAACGCGATTCGAGCCCGGACCTGGGGACGCCGGGCGTTTGCACCGCTCCATGCCTTCGTCGCCGACGGAACCTGGCCGGGGGGCCTCATTTTCCATCCTGGCGGGCACTACTTGATCACCAAGACGGTGATCGACGGCAGGACCAGGGATGTCAGCAATACGCTCTGGGACCTGGACACCGGGCAGTCGATCTCATTCCCTGGCACCTTGATGGCTGTGTCGGCGGCTGCCTGGAGCCCCGACGGCCGCACCCTTGCGGTGGGCCGACCCGACGGCGATGTGCTTATCTCCGGATTCCCCAGTGGCGCGGAGGCGGCGCGTATCCCGTTTCCAGGGCGCATCCGGCAGGTGATCTACAGTCCTGACGGACACTACCTGGCGATAGCTGGCGGCAACTCTACTCGTGTCTGGGATTGCAAGAGCAGTGCTTTCGTCACGACGGAGTTGGTGCATCCCGCGGCAGTAACAACCCTTACGTTTCACCCGGAGGGACGCTATCTGGCAACCGGCTGCCGCGATAATAGAGCCCGTCTCTTCGCCATACCCGGCGATACCGGAAAGGTATGTTGGCCGCCCGTCGCGCACCTGCAGGGAGAATCACGAGCCATTTGGGATCCGTGGTTTTGTTCTCCGCCAGTGTTCGTTGATGGCGGCCGAGGGCTGATCACTTATAGTGGGAAAGGTGGACTTACCTGGCTTGAGGTGGAGACTGGGGCTAAGGTCCGGACGCTGGACTCCCCCGAATTCTCCAATAGGATTGGCGCGACAGTACTGAGCCCCGACGGGCGTTATCTCGCCGTCCACACCCTTCAATATCCTGCCTCCATCCAACTTTTTGAAATCGCCACGGGCCATCCCGTCGGGCCCGTACTGTGGCACAAGAATAACATTTTCGGTGTAGCCTTTAGCCCCGACAGTCGGATGCTCTTGACCGGCTCAAGCGACAATACATCTCAGATCTGGACCGTCCCAGGCGGCGAGCCATTGGCCCGGCCGCTCGATCTGCACCGTCCTATCCGCCTCGTCGCGTTCGCGCCCGGTGGCCGATCGCTGGCGACTCAAGACGGCGATCTAGTCCGGGTCTGGGCGCTCCCTGAGGAGGGGGTGCCGATGGTTCGTGTGCCCCTGGACGGCAAGGGCTCGTTCGCTGCACTCAGCCCCGACGGAGCACTCACGATCTCGACCGGGATGAGCTTTGTGCCCAGTCGAGATCACCGAAGCACGAGGGCCTCTTACGTTGCGACAGGCCAACCGGCTGGGGCACCCTTGCGCTCAGGGCACCGTATCGTCGATGCGGCCTTCTCGCCCGATGGGCAATCGGCCGCTACCCTCGACACACGCGACGATCCCTTGATGAAGAGACAGGAGGTTGTGGTTTGGGACTGGGTGAGTGGCAAGCAGCGTTGGTCGGCTGCGCTCCCTTCCGAGCCGCGGAGCGTATCCTATCACCCCGACGGAGGCCGCCTCGCCGTCCTCTGTGCCGGCGGGGAACTGCTGGTCTACGACCCCCGTAATGGCCGCGAGATGCTTCGCTGGCAGTCCCACGAGCCCGAGCCTGTTGCCGCCCACTGGATTAACAACGGCAAGGTCAGCTTCAGCCCCGACGGCCGGAGTCTGTTGATCTGGGGGATGGCAGACGATGTCCGGGTCTGGGAGGCTGACACAGGCCAGTTGCGTTATCCGCCACTGCGCCATCGGGACAAGTGCCATGACGTCCAGTTCTCCCCCGACGGCCGGTCCATGGCGCTGGCCTCCTACGACTGCTCAGTCCGGGTCAGGGATCTTGCGACGGGTACTGTCCTTGCCGAGCTACCGGCACATCCGGACGTGGTGTACTCCGCCAGTTTTAGCCCCGATGGGCGGCTCCTGGTGACTGCTTGTCGCGATCGCACCGTCCGGGTCTGGGACTGGCGGGCCAGCCAACTGGTCTGCCCACCGTTCGAGCACGCTAAGGACGCGACGACCGCGACATTCACGCCAGATGGCCGCTGGGTGCTCTCGGCGAGCGTCGATGGGACCGCCCGCGCGTGGGACTGGCGGATCGGCAAGCCGATCACGCCATCCCTGACGATTGAAGGCGAACCCCTGAGCCTCGTCGTGACCCCGGACGGCAAGCATGCCGTCGTCGGCGGTGATCAGACTGCTCTGAACGTGCTCGACCTGAGCGAATTGGCAAGGGCCAACGCCGACCCGGACGAGCTGTGCCTCTGGGCGGAGCTGCTTGCTGGCCAGCGGCTTCATGAGAGAGGGGGCACGGTCAACTTGACGGCCGACGAGTGGCTCGACCGTTGGCGGGCTTTCACACGACGCTGAGATCGCGGCAGAAAATCGAATTGAACGAGCGATTTGCCGGAAGAACTTGAACCTACGATCTACGATCCCCCTGCGAATACGGAGCGACCGCCATCGACAGTCAAGCAACTGCCCGTGATGAAATCGTTATCGATGAAATGCAGAACCGCCTTCGCAATGTGTTCTGGCGATCCCTCGCGTTTCAATAGAGTTCCAGCCACTGCTGTCGCTATCTCGGCAGCCGGAAGATCGGGCGGAAACATCACCGGCCCAGGCAGCACGGCATTAACGCGGACGTTCGGATTTCGCGTCCCCAGTTCCACGGCAAACGTACGGGTTAAGCCAGGTATCGCCGCCTTACTGGGGAAATAGGCTGCGTAATCGAGGTATGGCCGCGTGTCGGCCCAGTCCCCGACGTTCACGATACATCCACCCGTCGGTTGCTTCACCATTGCCAGTCCGATGTGTTGACAGGTCAGGAAAGTGCCGAGCGTATTGGTCTCGAAGTGGGCGAGAACGTCTGTTGCGGTCACATCCTCCAGCCTCTTTCGGTGCCAGATTGCAGCACAGTTCACCAGAACATCAATGTGCCCGAACTGAGTCAGTGTTTCTTCGACCATCGCGCGCACTTCGCCCTCGTTGGCAAGGTTGGCTTTCGCGATGTGGACTGGGCCACCGTGGCTGCGGCCAAAGTGTTCGGCGGTCTCCGCTGCCTCAGTAGCGGAGTTGTGATAGTGGATCACTAGCGCGTAATCCCGGGCAGCCAGTGCCGCGGCGACGTGGTAACCCACGCGCTTCTTCCCACTTCCGGTAACCAGCGCGACCTTGCGTTCTGTCATGGGTGAAGAATCCCCTTCAGGAGACGAATTCGTTCCGCGAACTCCTCGTCAGTGAGTACCGGAACCGCCCCCTCAATGGGAACGGGCATATCGAGTTTCGCCCACGTCTTGCAACCTGCGTATTCCGGTCGCTCGTCCCGGAATTCGCACTGGGGGAGGCGGAAGATGCGAACCATCAGGACGAACAACCCCGGGGTGCGGTAGTGGAAGCGTTGACGGATCACATCGGAGGTCCAGCCGTGGAGTGGATCGAGAGCGAGGGCCGTATCCAGTTCGGTGATGTAGTGGACATCAGTGACTTGAGCGAAATGCGTGAATGCGATCGTACCCGGAGCAGGGCGGTCGCTCTCGGCGGCATCGAACGCACCTTGATACTCCGGTTTCAATCCGTTCCGATGCTCGTGGAAGTAGGTCGGGTAAAGCAGGAACTCGGAATGTTCCGCGTGGAATGTTCCCCCTTCTTCCGAGATCCCGCCTTTGCGAAGTATCAAGCACTGCTGTTGCGTGGCGAGTGCCTCGCAGATCGCTGCCCATTCCTTGAACGCAATTGTGAGTGGTGGGAGAATCATTTCTGTGTAACCAGTTGAGTGTGGCCTGATTCTCACGCGATGAAAGAGGCAAAAAACCGCTCACCCGCAGCGAGGCGATGTGACTTGCACAAGTAAGGGGTGCAAGGTGTAAGCATTGCCATTTGTAGGGTTTCACGGCAACACCTCGCCCCCATTTTTTGAAGGGACTCCCTTATTTCTCACCCTGGCCGAGCAGGTTGAGTACGCTGGTCGCCACCTGTTCGCCCATTGCCGTCGATCCCTTCGCGTTCAAGTGAACGCCATCTTGTGAAAACCAGTCCGGTTTTTCGACGACGAGAGAGAACAGGTCATTGGTTTGGATCATCTCCTTCTTCATCGCATCCGCCGCAGCCTTGTTCCGGGCTTTAACGCGGTCGGTCTTTGGGTCGAACTGGTCAACTTTCCCGGAGACTCGCACCGGCGTTGTTGTGGCCCAAATAAGCTGCGCTCCCGGAGCACCCTTGCGGATTGTGGCCACCAAATCGGGCAGACCCTTGGCGTACTCTTCCTCCGAATAGCCCCAGCCGTGCATCCCATTGTTAAAGTGAACCAAGTCGAACTTCGCCTGTCCGAGGACGAGCTTCACCTCATCGAGCAATGCAGGGTCACCCAGGCTCTTGCTGGTCGTCAATCGGCACACCACGGCTTTCCCATTCAGCTTGTCCTCAACCGTCTTGTAGTAGCCGCGGGTGATCGAGTCTCCAATCAGTAGGACTCGACACTGATCCTTGACGTTATTCCCTGGCACCCAGACATCGAGCCACTCGATATTCTCTCGTACAACCCGCGGCGGGTCAGCCGCTGGGGTGGATGCAGTGACAAGTAGGAGAACGGTGGTCGCGATGACAGATCGGATCATGTCGAAACTCCGAGTGTAGAGGAGACTATTTTCTCAACTCCAAAAGAGTATTGGCCGCAAAAAAGCGCAAAAAATGCACAAAAAGTACAACTCCTCTCGCTGGACGCGACAGTTTGCATTGGGGAGATTGCCAGCGGTTGAGAAAGTACGGTCTTTATCCCGGAGGAGTAGATCCCATCTTTGGAAGCCTGTCGCATCCAGCCAGAAGTGTCGCTGAAACACTTCCATTACAATTTCGAGTTCGTCCGGATGAAGCCGGATCAGGGAGTGCTGAAGGGTGGATTGCCGCCGAAGAGTCGTGTAAGGGTACTCTTCGAGGCCGGTAAACAGTATGCCCTCTATGCGTTCGGTGGCCCAGAAGTGAAATTGTCGCTGGCTCTACCAGTGGGGAAATTCAAGCCGAGTGGATCAGCCCAATGACCGGGAAGGTACTCAAGTCCGATACCGTCTCCGCATCGGGCCGATGACCGAGCTGGCTTCCCCGAAATTTGAGACAGATATCGCTCTTCGTATCATCGCTGAGGAGTGATTTAATCGAGCTGGATATGCTGGCGAATTTTGGACAGCATCTTCTTGACACTGACCGAACGAATTGGCATATCGCCAACGCCAAGCTACCATCCCTGCCGGTAGCAGGCTGCGTGTCCTATGTGGTATAGGGCAAACCGGGCCGGTGAAACCGATCCACCGGCCCGGTGTATTTCTGGAAGTCGCGACCTTCGCTAGCTCAAGCCCTTGATGTCGATGTCTTCGCAGTGCATTGCCTCCTCTCCTCACGCGATCGGGCATCCTCAACGCACCATTAATCAGCCCACGCCACCGGCTTTCCAAAGCACGGTGAGTTCGTTGAATCAAGCGAGGTATATGTCCTTGTCCGCGAAACGCTCGAAGCTGTACATCATTTCCCTGCTCGGAAGCCTAAGCGTCATCAGTCCGTTTGCGATTGATATGTACCTTCCCGCGTTTCAGGAGTTGGCAACAGACTTTGGTGTGCCGAGTTCGGTCATCGCGTTGACGTTATCGAGCTACTTCATCGGGCTCGCCATCGGTCAGGTAATCTACGGTCCGTTGCTCGATCGATTCGGACGGAAGAAACCGCTAATCGCCGGGTTGAGTTTGTTTATTCTCGCCTCGATTGGCTGTGCCATTGCACCGGATGTGAACACGTTGATCGCACTGCGATTCATCCAGGCATTCGGTGGGTGTGTCGCACAGGTGGCATCCATCGCGATGGTGCGGGACTTTTTCCCGGTCAAAGACAGTGCCAAGATTCTGTCCCTACTGTTCCTCTTTATCGCTGCATCTCCCTTGCTCGCTCCGAGTATTGGCGGTCTGGTGGCGCTGGCAATCGGCTGGAAGTTCGTGTTCCTCATCATGGCGGGCATGGTCGGCGTTATCCTGTCGCTCACGTATTTTTTGCTGCCCGAGGGCCATACTCCCGATCCGAGTATCTCTTTGAGGCCCCGGTCGATCCTGGCGGAATACCTTGTCATCATCGGGCATCCGCGGTTTGCCACCTATGCAATGGCAGGGGCGTTCTCCTTTGCTGGCCTGTTCACCTACGTGGCCGGCTCGCCGATCATTTTCAGGGAAGGTTTTGGATTAAGCGCGCAAACATTCAGTGCTATTTTTGCAGTCCTTGCGATGGGATTTATCGGCGGCAGCCAACTTAACGTGTTGCTTTTGCGCTGGTACAGCAGCGAGACGCTGTTCTTCCGCCTTCTGTTCCTTCAAGTCGTTGTCAGTGTGGTCTTCGTGACGGGTTCCCTGGCAGGCTGGTATGGTCTTGCCGAGACGCTGGTATTGCTTTTCATCTTCCTGAGTTGTGTCGGAGTTACCAACCCGAACGCTTCCGCTCTGGCACTATCGCCCTTCTCGAAGAACGCCGGGAGTGCATCCGCACTGCTCGGCTTTCTGCAACTCGGCATTGGCTCGCTGATTTCCACCGGCATCAGTGCATTCCCATCTCAGGGCAGCTTTCCGATCATTGCCATTCTTGCCGCCACCGCGACACTTGCCTTGGTCGTCCTCCTGTTGGGCAGGAAACGCGCACATGACAGTTCGGTGATGGAGCCAGTTGATACTCACCACCTGATCTGATCGTTGAGATTCCTCACGCCTGCTTTTCATTCGACAAACCTGCCCGAAACATGTTACAACGCTTGCATCACCCTGATACTCGGACCTGGGACAACCATGAACATAGTACTCCGTT
>DASZJS010000523.1:0-3086 GCA_035947935.1 Gemmata sp.
TGCTGTTTGTCATTGTTGTCGTCGTCATGCTCGCGGTGATTGCACAACGCCGCTTTCGGCCATCCACCACCGCTTTCGGTACAGCCCACTGGGCAACCGAGAAAATGCTCCAGAGCGCAGGGATGCTTGGCAATGTCGGTCTCATCCTCGGCCGCACCATAACGGGCAAGCTGATCCGGGTCAGGCACTACTGCCACGTTCTTCTGGTGGGCGGAACCGGGTCCGGAAAAGGAGTGTCGATCATCATTCCGAACTTGCTTGCTTATTTCCGGGGGTCGGTGGTTGTGTTCGATCCGAAGTCCGACTTGCTCGCGACATGTGGTAAACGCCGCGAGGCGAGGGGGGAACGCATCATCCGGCTGGCCCCGTTCAACAGTGGAACCGACACCTTCAACCCGTTGGATGCCATTCAGGATGGCCCGACATTAGTTGATTCGGCACGGGCGATGGCTGAGGCATTGGTCGTCCGGACGGGCATGGAGCATGATTCCCACTGGAATGACAAATCTGTACAAGTGATCACTGCACTGTTGGTCTTGGTGCTAATGCGGTTTGAAGGTGAGGAGCGAAGTCTCAATTCTGTCCAGGAGATAGCCAGCGGCGACCCTAAGATGCTGGCGGCTGCTGCCGACAATCTGCGCGATATGGGCGGTATTCCAGCCCGGCTGGGAGGCCAGCTTAAGGCTCTGTTCCACGTAGAAGAGGCCGGTGCCTTGAGCAAGGAGGGAGCGAGCGTTCTAACCTCGGTCACCAGGCACTTGAGTTTTCTGGATAGTGAACCGGTGGCCAAGTCGGTGGCACGCAGCACATTCGACCCGGTGGTCTTGCTAAAGCCCGGTACGACGCTGTTCCTAACGATCCCACCGGACCAGCTCCTTGCCCAGAAGGGTCTCCTCAGATGCTGGATTTCTACGCTGGTGCGGATGATCGGCGCTGTCGGCAATGAGCGGAACTGCGAAGTGCTGTTCCTGCTCGACGAGGCGGAGGCCTTGCACGGACTTTCGGCAGTGGAAGAGTCGCTGGTACGCGGCCGATCCGCAGGTGTGCGCATGTTGCTGGCATACCAGTCCGATTCGCAGGTGCGGACGGCATTCAAGGATAAGCCAACGCTGTTGTACGACAATTGCTCAACGCAGATTTACCTCGGGGCCAGCAGTATCGAAACCGCGGAGCGAATCTCCAAGAGCCTTGGTGAATGGACGCAGGTGCTCGAAGGTTACGGCGAGAACCATTCCCGCTCGTGGAATGAAGGGGGTAGCGGACCTAGCCAGGGCCAGCAACTTAATCAAGGCAGTTCCTTTAACTACAGCGTGAATGGTCGCGCGTTGCTTCAGCCTTCGGAGATTTTGAAACTCAGCGAAAACTACCTGATCGCCTTCCTGAGGGGGATGCCCCCCGTCCTCGCACGTCGAATCCAGTGGTTTAGAGACAGAGACTTCAATCCCGCCATGGCAATGAGTGTTCAGACTGTTGTGTTGTGGCTGGTGATCGCAGTGGCCGCCGCGATCATCGCAAGTGAATTGACCGGCGGCAAATGAGATTCTCGTCGCCCGTTTCACCAACCATGAGGAGGCTCACAATGAGCGAGCGGAAGATAGGGGACGGACACGCCGCGGCGATGGCGCGTCTCGGCCTGAAGGAATTACGCAACGCCTTCAACCCGTCGCGTGAGAGCGCGGCCGATAGTGAAATCGGCCTCTACGGAACGCAGACACAAGGGGAGATCGCGGAGGCACGGGGAGGTCCGGGCCAAGGCCCTGAGCAGGAAGCAGCGGACAACACGATGTCCCTGGAGGATCTACGGAAGGACGCGGAAAAGCGCGGCCGCGACCAAGACCGCGACAAGGGCGACGACCGCGGCCGAGAGCGTGGCGGCCTGGAGTGATAACAGTCCCTGTCCCGTGGTTTAAGGAACTTGCAATGATCCGTTCGATTACATACGGCGGCGTGTTGTGCCTTCTGATGGCCCAGCCAGCCGACCTGTTCGCTCAGTTCAATCCCAATGGGAGCAAGCTCGACCCTTCTTCACCGGGGACCGATCCGCGAGTGCTTCGCGCGAATCGTGAGCGTGCAGTCGCCAAAGTAGGCCCCGAATCGCGTGATTTTGTTGAAACTTATGGTGAGGAGGCGGTCGCCGCCATCTTCAAATGCTCCAAAGCCGTGGCGGTCAAACTGGTCCAGCTCCATAACTCCGGAGAGATGGGCAAGCTTCCGAAGCCGCGCGACCTACTCCGCGTTATCGGCCAACCGCGTCATGGAGACGACGTGGCTATTTGGGCCGTTCACCATGTAGGCGAGCTTGGCGACATGGATAGTTTCGCCGCGTACCTGAGCAGTCCGCTGGAGTACGCACTTGGCCTGAAGCCTCTTGCGGCGGGAGCCGCCGAGGCACGGGCACGACGCCTCAATCCGGCCACGATGACAACGACGCCAGGGGCTGCGCCGCTGGCGGCAAATGTAAAGCTGGTGATCGCTCTCGTCGTCATTGCCATCGTAGGGCTGTTACTGTGGCGACGCAGGAAGTCAGAGATCTGTTAACTGGAACCGTTTCGGGTTCCAGGATGTCCTCGACGGTTCCAATGGTGGTGGGTGCCGACGAGGAAGGAAAGGTAGAACCACTGCCTACCGATGTGCGTTCGTGACGAGGGGAGGTGCAAGCCCGGCGCCTGCCCCCTTTTTCCCAGGAGGAGCTAACTCGATGGCTACTACACTCACAAGCAAGCTGCTCGATTTCTTCAAACCCGACCCCAACCAGCCCCGCAAACAGTTTGACGTGGCGGCGCTGCGGGCGCTCGGGGAGTCCCTTATGGTCCGCCAGAACGACCCGGTGCAGGCCAGACCGGACGGTACCCTGATCGACGGCGAACGGCGCTGGCGGGCCGCGGGGCTGGTCGGGATGGAGAAGCTCGACACCATCATCACCGATGAGGTTTTGACCGACGCCCAGGTGAACGTCGTGCGGCTGACCTCGTTCTTTCATCGGGAAGGCCTGAGCGCCCACGAAAAGTGGCAGGCGTGCCAGCGGTTGCTTGAGCTCAATTCGGGCTGGATGGCCAAGGACCTGGCCGAGCACCTGCATATCGACC
>DASZJS010000524.1:0-2751 GCA_035947935.1 Gemmata sp.
ATCGAGGTGCGGCAGAACCACGACGCGGCGTTCAACTGCGCCACGAACCGCGTCGCGTAACTGAGCAATCATAGTGCCGATGAGTCCCATCGGCATCGCGCCTTGTTGCGGGTCTCGTTGGCGGCCATCAAGATAAGTACACTGGAGTTTGGCCTCGCGGAGCCTGTTCCTCAGATTCATGAACATATAGGGTGCAAGTTCCTTGTCGCACTCGATCAACGTGGGCAGACCACGGACCAACTTACTGGCTACATCCGCCAGTTCTTGCGAGTACGCCGCTTCGACCGCCTGTTCGGAGGTCAACGATGCGGGCAACTCCTTCTCAGTAATCGTTATGCTCATAATCAGTGGCCAGTGACAAAAGGGTAAGAGACAGGAGACATGCACATCGGAGGGCGAACGACGAAGTAGGCGACCAAAGGCATCCCATTGCCTGCCCTAGCCACTTGCCCCTCGCCGCTACACTTCAACCTTGATCGTCAACGATCCACTCTCAGCATCCTCGCTGATTTCCTTCACAGTGCCCATTTGTTGGGCTTTCTGTTTGAGAGCATCGCGGGTTACCTGGTTCACAACTTGGGAGATTTCCGGTTGGAGTTCGTTGAGGTGCTTTTCAAGTTCCTCGGTGGCCTTGTTCTGGAGCCGCGATTGTTCGTGGTCGAATTTCTTGTCGAGATCCTGTTTGAGCTGATCCTTCACTCGATCCCGGAGACTGCTCTCGTTTGGCCCAACATCGTTGAAGCCTGTGGCGTCCCGCTTGGCTTCCTGACTGACAGTCTCAGCGGTCTCCGCCTTAACGGAGACTTCCCCCGAACAGGGATCGACGGTCACGGTCACATCCCCATCCTTGCGAGTCATTTTGCCATCTTCTTGCTCCCCGAAGCCGCGCTTCTTGAGTTCTTCCTTGAGAAGCGTTGCCATGTCTTCAGGTGGGAGGATTTCGAGAATCTCCAACTGCGTGCAGATTTCATCCCCGGCCTTCAAGTGGCGGGTATCGGACTCTTTCACGGTGATACGGTATGCTCGGCTCATTCTCGTTTGACTCCTGAATCAGGATTCTTGTTTGCAGGCTCGCGGGTGAAAACGCCGAATCGTGAAACCCCTGGTGAGACCGGATCGCGACGATCAACCGGAAATCTGACTCTAAGTTCCGGAGTTACCTTCGGGGTTCCCGCCTGATGGCCGGCCGCCAGCCGCAGTGCGTTGCCCATCAATCGGACCTCGGAGTGGTTCGAGCATCTCGACCACGGCTCGCGCCCGGGCAGCAATTTGGTCGCCATTAATTGCCTCCCACTCCGATTTCCACATCTGCGTGGCCTGATAGTCACTGTCAAAATATCCAACCGATCGTGCCCGATGTTGCCAACCTTCGAGTATCTCCATCTGGCGGGGTAAAGCCAGTGCGGATCGTTGAGTGTCGAGGCGATCTGCCAATCGGGGAGGACCACTCCCCTGGAGGCCACCCGTCCAAAAAACGGGCAACATGTCGGTTGTGAACAGTGCAGCATTCGTTCGCAGGACAAATCTTGTCAGGTCCGTGCGGTTTGCCTGCTCGGCGGTCTCCAGGAACGCGCGGAGTGCAGCGAACTCTGTGCGTCCCTGTTGCCGCATCTTCTTCCAGTCGCCGATTTGTCCCTTCATTCGTTCGGACCGAATCCACCGATGTTCGAGATACGTCTGAAGACACTCCAGAAAAACCGCGCGTTGTCCCTCGAACAGTGGAGCAAAGTTTGGGAGCGCGATGTCATCGCTTTCAACCATATCGCCAGGGAAACTAATCCAACAGAGTGGATTTCGTCGGAATGCTTCCTTTTTTCGTAGCACTGAAAGTAGATCGGGATCGGTTCGGATTGCATTAAGGGCCAGCCAGAAGAACAGGTCATCGGCTGGAGTCAGCGTTTGAGGAGCAGCATCCCAGAACACTTTCGTATCGTTCACTTTTTCGGCGGTCGCCCAGATGAGGAATTCCAGAACCGGGCGCGAGAAAACCAGACTGCGCTCTTCCAGAGGGATGCGTTCCCAGATTCGTCCCGAGAAGGGCGACGTGGCACGGAGATACTTGTCGTTTCTCCAGCCGCCTTGCCGAACCAGGAATAACACACAGCCCTTTGCAAACGTATCCTTCACAAGTTCGACGGCACCTCCACTCAGGCATTCAGGACGGGAAACAGCAGTTCGAACCAGTTGCATGCCCTCATCGGTCGGGAAGTGGCCGACAATGAACCGCAGAATCCGGAGCAGGTTGAACTCGAATTTGGACACCTGCCGCGACCCTTCCGGTTCGGTTGGTCGAGTCGGAGGTGCGGCAGAACGGGTCATTTTTCGTCCGTTGCTTGTATGTTGCCGGCCTCTGGCGGCATTGCCTTCACCGGGAGAGAATTCTTTCGTTTCCAGCCCTTCCACAAGCCTACAGCATTGGCGGCAGGAAAGCCATTGATGCTGATCTCCCGGCCGATGACCCGGATCTCCAACGTGTTCTTTTTCTGCCACTGGCCGTCGAACGAATAGCGATTGGTCAGAAAATGGATTCGCTGATTGGTCGAGCCGATCCATCGTCGTTCAATGTCCGGTTTTTCTCGCTCGTAAGGTCCATCGACCAGAATATCGGTGAGCTTCAGGAGTTCAGTTACTTCGGGCTCGGCACGGTTCTGGAGTTCCTCAAGAGTGTACCCGCTGAAAACCATTGTGGATAAGTTCAGTTCCCAACTGATTCTTGCTAGAGCAGCTGCGGCTGCGGCATGTGCGAATGGC
>DASZJS010000525.1:0-2743 GCA_035947935.1 Gemmata sp.
CGCGCATCGGGGCGCAGACGCAGCGGCCCTTGGCGATCGTGGTAGTGGGCGGGATGATCACCACGCTCTTTCTCACGCGCTACCTGATGCCGGTACTGTACAGCTTCTACGGGCATCGCGAGCCGCCGGCGGGATCGGGAGATATGGCCCACTAAACGGCGGGTAGGGGAAAGTAATTAGGGGCAAGGGGCAAGAGAGAAGAATCTTGCCCCTTGCCCCTAATTACTTGCCCCTGCGAACGAAGGTTCGCGCACCGGCAAAAACTCCTGGTCCCAGTCACAATGGCGTATCGCGTTACCCGCTCGTTACATCAAAGACTAGAGCTGAATCGTCGTAAAGGAGGTGAGTCGAGAGTGAATCGCATGGATAAGCTGACGCCAGTTGTTTCTGTGTCCTAGAGTGAGAATGGTATTACGCGATGCGCCAACCCAAAAGTGCCCCAACGGAGTTCCACCCGCCGTGCGATCCCGCTGAATGCGATACCGCGTTCGGGAACCCGTCTGGAGGAGCCGTCGACGGTTGGAATGAGTCGAATCGCGATTCACGCCATCCCGGTTTCACGCCGATGACTTCGCCCACCCTCACCGCCGCCCCGGTTGTTCGGGACGCATTCCTGACTGTAGTCCGGGCCGCTGAACTTTTCACTGCCGCGCAACTCAAACGTGCAGAAGCGGCCATCCCCCTCAATGTTGCCACCGCAGCAGAAGCGGCCCACGCGATGGTTGCAGCCGGGTTCCTGACGAAATTTCAGGCCGAAAGACTCCTTGGAGGACGAACAGATGGGTTTCACCTCGGCCCATATGTGATTCAGGAACAGGTTGGCCGCAGTGCTATGGGACGGGTTTACAAGGCGATGCACCGCACGATGAATCGACCGGTGGCGATCAAGGTTCTTTCTGCCGATCTCACCAAAACCCTTGCCGCCCGACAGGCATTCCAGCGAGAGGTTCGGTCAGCAGCCCAACTGAACCACCCCAACATCGTGACCGCTTACGATGCGAACGAACTGGCCGATCGGTTCTATTTGATCTTTGAGTTTGTGGATGGTCCGAATCTCGAGACACTGGTGCGGGAACGGGGTCCGCTACCCTTGGCGGAGGCGTGTGAGTTGGTCCGCCAGGCGGCTCTGGGGCTCGCCCACGCCCACGCTCACGGAATGGTTCACCGGGATATCCAGCCAGCCAATCTACTCGTTGCCCGGGCCTCCCAGACGAGCCCGAGACACCTCGTCAAGATCGCTGATTTTGGCATCGCGAAGTTAACTCCATCGCAGACACCAATGCGCGGAGAACTCGTTGGAAACCCGGATTACATTGCCCCCGAGCAGGCACACAATCCTCGGACAGCAGACTACCGGGCCGACCTCTATAGCCTGGGGGCCGTGCTGTACTTCCTGCTTTCGGGCCGGCCGATGTTCCCCGGTGGGACGATTGAGGAGAAGGTTCGTCAGCACTTGCTGAACGAGCCGATCGGAATTGAACGCTTGCGGCCCGATGTCCAACCGGCGATAGCTACCTTGATCCACCAACTTCTGGCCAAAAATCCCGATGCGCGCCCGAGTTCGGCGGAGGAGGTTGCCGACAGACTGGATGGGCTTCTTGGAGCATCAGGTGGAGCGATCAGCTTCGAGTTGCCTGCACCAAGTGTCAGCCCGTATTCGTTCGTCGTGGGTCAGCTCAGCGGCTGGCATCCGGTTCCTGTTACTGAATCGGTTGCCGAGCTCTCGGGGCGGCAACCCGGACCAGATTCCGGAGTGTACTCTGTCGCGGCACCATCGATGGAAACCTCGCCCTGGGAACAGATCACCAGCGCAAACCAAGAGATGAACGCCCCGGTGCTTGTGTTGACCACACACTCACGGACTCGTTCCTGTTTTCCGACCTGGAGGATGAGCAGTCTGCTCGCGGGAATGCTTGTGGTCTGCGTTGCGGCAATCGGCCTGATCGTGAAGGTGATGGTAAAGTAGTGGCTACGGTTGCGCTTTGGCACGGGCCAGTTCCTCTCGGAGTTTGGCGAGTTCGGCCTCAATCTCCTTTCGAGCCTGCCGCTCCGAAGTCAATTCTTCCTGGGTGGTGTTGAGTTGGGTTTGCGTGGCGTTCAATTGCTGAAGCAGATCACCTGGGAGGGGAGAAGTTTTCCGCGGAACCAATACCGCACCCACCTCTCGTAGATCGCACCCTAAGGAGTTGCCCAAATAAATTCGAAAAAATTCTCGTTTCATGTCGATTCGCTTTAGTCCTGTTCGACAACATGTCAGAAAACATCAATCCGAGGAGAATAGACATGCGCTTTATCAGCGTTTTCACACACGGACCATCCCAGCGCCACCCGACGGAGGCTGAGGGGGCAGGAATGCTCAAGCTCATTGAAGAGGGCATGAAGGCGGGGTGGCTGATCGAATGCGAGGGCGTGGACGATGACACTACTGGCGTTCGCGTGCATAAGGATTCGGGCGATAAGGTCACGGTCACCGATGGCCCTTTCGCCGAGACAAAAGAGGTTATCGGCGGCTACGCCCTCCTCAGTGCTTCGAGCAAGGAAGAAGCTGTCGAATACACGCAGCGTTTACTCGAACACGTCTACCAGGGGACTTGGGAAATTTATCACCTTTACGAGATGAGAAAATAAGAAGGGGACACATAGGAGAAAACGCCCCTCACTCCCGGCACAACGACTTGATTCTCTCCGCGATCACCGGCCTTATCTCTCTATCCCCTGATAACCAGTAGCGGATGGTTCGGGT